>DFFQ01000139.1 GCA_002371025.1 Lachnospiraceae bacterium UBA3772
AAAACTATGGTTTCACGAATAAATATATTTAGATAAGCTACCCTCTTTTTATATAAATCAGGTAGCTTATAATTAATCATTATCAAGTAATTTAAGCATCTTTTGGAAATAATCCGGAAGTTCTGAATGAAATTCTATATATTCCTTTGTGGTTGGATGAATAAATCCTAATGTGCCTGCATGAAGTAACTGGCCATTCAGATTATATGGACATTTACTTGGCCCGTAGATTGGATCTCCAAGTAATGGATGATTTAAAGATTTCATATGAACTCTGATCTGGTGTGTACGTCCGGTTTCAAGTTTACATTTTATATATGAAAAATCTTTTTTTAAGTTCTTTTCTAATCTGTAATGAGTTACAGCACGCCTGCCGCCTTCGGTTATTGCAATTTTCTTTCTGTCATTCTTATCACGAGCCAGAGGTTTATCCACGGTTCCTTCTTCCTCTTTAAAATGTCCATAACATATAGCTGAATAAACTCTATTAATGGAATGCACTGCAAACTGTTTTGATAATTCTCTATGACTATTATCATTTTTACAGATTACAAGAAGTCCACTGGTATCCTTATCAATCCTATGGACTATACCAGGACGACTTACTCCATTTATAGTAGAAAGGGACTCCTTACAGTGATACATAATGGCATTTACTAATGTGTCATCAATATGCCCGGGAGCTGGATGAACCACCATTCCCTGAGGTTTATTTACTATAAGGATGTCATCATCTTCGTAAATGATATCAAGAGGGATGTTTACGGCCTCTATAACAAGATTTTCAGGTTCCGGTATCTCTATATCAATAAAATCGCCGGATTTCGGCTTATATGAGTTCTTAATAGATTTACCGTTAACACTTACCTTACCCTGTTTAATAAGATTCTGAAGAAATGATCTGGAATAATCCTCTAATTCCATAGAAAGGAATTTATCCAGACGGATATCTATCTCGTCATCTTCAGGTGTTATAGATATATGATTTGTTTCTTTATTTTCCATTATTTCTTCTCACGAACTGATACATAAGTATCTGTTTTTTCATCATATTTTTTGTCCCCAAGGCAGACATCAAAATCATCTGTTTTATATTTAAAGATCATACTAAAGATAATTAAAAATAAAGCAACTGTTACACAGATATCTGCATAATTAAATACTGGGAAATCAATCAGTCTGAAATATAAGAAATCAATTACATAATGAAGTCTTATCCTATCTATCATGTTTCCTATGGCACCACCAATAAGAAGTGCTATAGATATTCTGAGAATACGGAATTTTCTTGCTTCTTTGATATTCCAGAATACATAACCTACTGCAGTCATGACAATTATTGAAATAATAGTAAGAAGCGCTGTCTGCTTTGAAAATATACCCCAGGCAGCTCCCTTATTATGGATATAATTAAGTTCGAAGATACTTCCATTCTTTCCCTTAATAAGAGGGATACTTGAATGAAGCTTCATATTACCTACTATTAAAGCCTTAGTAATCTGATCTATAATCACATTTGAAATGATTATCAATATAGCTACGATTATATTTTTCTTTTTAACACTCATTAATAAGTTACCGTCCGATTAATTATAGTTCTTCATATATTCTTCTATGGAAATCAGCATATCTTCTTCTGTAACATCTGTAGATATGATTCCTTCACCGATAGAATTAAGTAAAATAAATTTAATTTTATTACCAATGGCCTTTTTATCATTTTTAGTATACATAATAATTTTATGGTAATCTAAATTCAAAGGAAGTTTAGGAACATTAAATTTTTTGATAAGTTCTGTGATGGAATTTAAATCTTCCTCATTTATAAGGCCTTTATTTTTTGAAATGATACCTGCCATAACAGTGCCAATAAAAACACATTCACCATGAAGCATTTTAAAGTTCATGTACTTTTCAATAGCATGGCCCAAGGTATGTCCAAGATTAAGAAGAGCTCTCTCTTTTTTCTCTGTTGGATCTATCTCAACTACATTCTTTTTAATGATATTACATTGGTATATCATTTCTCTTATTATATCTTTATCCCCGGATTTAATAAGGTCTGTATTATCTTTAAGAAAATCAAAGAAATCGTGGTTTCTGATAAGGGCAGATTTAACCACTTCTGCCATACCGGAATTAAACTGCCTTTCATCCAGAGTATCCATGGTATCTATATTGATATATACAAGTTTTGGCATATGAAATGCCCCAACCATATTTTTATAGCTGTCAAAATCCACTCCAGTTTTTCCACCAATGGAAGAATCCACATCTGCCAAAAGACTTGTAGGAATCTGAAGAAAGTCTATTCCTCTAAGATATGTTGCTGCTGCAAAGCCTGTAAGATCCCCTACTACTCCTCCACCTAAAGCAATAAGTAAATCTCTTCTGTCAAAATGCTCCTCAATAAGCTTTGTATAAAGCTGCTGAACTACATTTAAATTTTTGCTAGGCTCTCCCTCGGGAAATACAAAACTTATAGCTTTTCTGCAGTGCTTTTCTGTAATACGTAAAATAGCATCCAAATAAAAGGATGCTACTTTAGAGTCTGATACAACACAGACTTTTTTCCCTGAGGCAGGGTCATATGTACTTAGAAAAGATGCCAGATCATCAAAGCCCTTATTATAAGTAATATCGTAAGCAAAAGAACCATTTACGTTTACTGATAATCTGTCATTCATATTTATTCTCCTTAAAATGGTACTCTTTAAGTGAAAATGAAATCATCATCATCATCTAAAGAATCATTAGTTTTTGCCTTATCTACAGCTTCGTTGAAAACTGTTTCAAATTCAACTGAATCACCAAGAGAAGATTCTGTTTCAATCTGAGTGGCGTTAGTCACAGTACCTCTGTCTTCTACAGATTCAACTGTTGGTTCAATAGTCTCTTGTGATTCCACAACAGTTTCTGTAGTTGCAGTTGATTCTTCTGTATTTACAGATTCCTCAATAGGTTCGTTTGTTTTTTCACGCTGAACCTTAGGGCCTGGTTTTACAAAATCTGAGAACTTAGGAGTATCTTCAACCTTCTTTTCCTCAGTTTTTATTTCTTCGGCTTTCTTTTCTTCAGCCTTCTTTGTTTCGGTTGTAAAAATCTTATTATTATCAGGATTTATACGGCTGGCAGTATCATTTTTCATTCTACTTTCAGCTTCTTCCTGTTTTTTTCTCTCATTTCTGAAAAGATTTATCTTCTCATCTTCACTAAATCCCCCTCGAAACGAGGGGCCAGCCCCCTCATCATCAGAATTCACACTATACTTATTGTGTTTCTTTTCCTTGGATGACTGTTTAAAACTGCTATTAGATTTAAAAGATGACTCTCTTCCGACAGATGATGTATAAGAACTTTCATATCTGCTTTCTTTATTTGAGTGGAAAGGATCAATTCCCTCTCCTCCAAGAACAGAACCATAAACCTTAGAAGAATTGCTGATATCAGGACCATTATTATGATTATTAAATGATTTAGTTTCTTCAGCAGCCTCTGCTGCACGTCTGGCCTGTTCTTTTCTTCTTTCGGTATATTTAGGATCTATATACATATCTGTATCAAAATCTTTAATACCAAGGAATTCAAATTCTTCCTTAAGTAAAGCTGCAAATTTAGATTTATATTCAGCATAATGATCTCTAAGCTCATCCATCTGAAGATTCATGTTCTTAAGATCTATAGTTGCCTGCTTAACAATCTGTTCTGCACGGCTTCTTGCTTCAAGCTCCATAGCCTTAGCTTCACGTTCAGCATTGGACTTTGATTCTTCTGAATTTTTTTCAGCAAGAAGTAAAGACTTCTGAAGATTTTCCTCAGTAGTCTTGTAATGCTGAAGACGATCATTAAAATTAATGACCTTTTCTTTCAACTCGGCATTGGATCTATATAAAGCTGCATAGCTTTCATATACTTCCTCGAAGAATTTATTTACATCCTTCTTATCATAACCAAGCCCAACTTTAAATTTTTTCTGCTGTATATCTACTGGTGTTAACATTAACAAAATACCCCATAGTGTATATTAGATTTTAAGTGATGGTGAAAGAGCACCATTTATTATTTCACTTCTTAAATCACCTGTTATTTCAATATTGTTAGGTGCTGCAATAAAAATATTTGAAGAAATTGCTTCAAGATCTCCCCCAAGACCGTAACAAGCACCACCGATGAAATCGATAATTCTCTGAGCACTCTCAACTTCAACACCTTCCATATTAATGATGATGGTCTTACCAGCCTTAAGATCGTCTGATACAGTCTGAGCATCATCAAAAGCTACTGGTTTAATAACAAAAACTTCATTCATTGGCACACCTCCTGATCTCCTCTGATTATTCATTGATACTAAATTCTCATTATGATTAACTGATCTAGTAGGTTTAACCATCGGTTTTCTAGTCTGAACTGTATTGCCTGTTACAGGGTTTTGGTAAACACCTGTATTATTATTAAATGATGGCGCACTCCTTGGTGCATATGATGAAGCTGTTTCCTTCTTAGGACTTTCAGCAATCTTAGGAGTAAAATTATTAGGAGTTTTTGCTTTTTTCTCCTCTTTCTCCTTCTTTTTATTCGCAAAAAAAGAACCTATGCCGCTAAAAGCAGATTCATCTGAATCTTCTTCATCATAGTCATCATCAAATACATCATCATCTTCTTCATCGAAATCCTGATCTGAATCGTCAACTCTGAAAATTCCAAGAAAGCTATTCTTTCCCTTTCCCATTATATTTTTTCTCCAATCATTATTATTTAAAACTAGTAAAAATCAAACTGCGTAATTTCTCTCTCCAAATATGGCTGTACCAACACGAACCATAGTTGAACCTTCCTCAATGGCTATCTTATAGTCATTTGTCATGCCCATAGACAGCGTTTCCATGTCAACATTATCTATGTTTTTAGATTTTATGTCAAGTAATAATTGCTTCATCTCCCTAAAGTACAGCCTGTTGTCCTCAGGGTTTTCAACAAATGGAGCAATGGTCATAAGTCCCTTTATCTTAACGTGAGGTAAGACAGCAATCTCTCTTATAAGACCTTCAGTTTCTTCTTTTTTAACACCAAATTTTGATTCTTCACCGGCAATATTAACCTCAATAAGTACATTTACAACCATATTTCGTTTTTCGGCTTCTTTTTCAATTGTTTCTGCCAGATGAAATGAATCAACTGAATGAATAAGTACTGCTTTATCTACAATATACTTAACTTTATTGGTCTGAAGATGTCCTATCTGATGGAAATTTACAGGAGTTGAAACTTCTTCAAACTTTGCTTTAAGTTCCTGTGGTTTATTCTCACCAAAATCTCTGACACCAATCTTAATTAATTCTTCTATATCTGATAAAGGTTTTGTTTTACTAACAGCAATAAGAAGTACTTCCTTTGGATCTCTTCCTGCTTTTTTACAAGCCAAAGTAACACTGGCTTCAACTTCTTTATAATTATCTGTTACCACTTTGATACTTCCCTTCAAAACTTACTTTTAGAATAACTTCTGATAATCAGTAACTTCAGAAGCATCCATTACAATATTGTCATATTCATTGATATTTTCGCCACGTTGTATCATGGTGAATTCTTCACCTTCATTAACTATGGTTACGATATTAAATTCAGCATATCCTTTATTTGCAAGATAAACTCCCTGAACTTCAGTTCTTTCAAGAGCTTCAGGAACTACTGTTTCATTTGAATCCATTCTTATTATGGCATCACCGTCTTTGAAGATACTTCTATCCACGATATAACACTTATCATCGGATTTAAGAATATTTGGTTCTAATTGAACAGCTTCCTTATTTCCTTCTTCATTATATCTGTAAACCTGAAGCTTATTTGCTTCGGCTTCATCCCCACCACGGGTGAAATATTCTTTAGGAATCTTATATGCTTCCTTTTTAACAAGTGACTTATTAGGAACCTTAAGTCCGTCATATGCATTAAGTTTTATGCTTACATTTAAGAATCTCTCATCTGCATAATCTATAAGATATTTAGAAATTGGAAGGACAAGAAAATATCCATCTTTTTTCTGTATAAGATCATAGTTAGTTGTAATATCGAAATCAGAATTATTAATCTTAAATGTTATTCTGGACTGGCTGGTACTCTGATTTGACTTTTCAAGGATTGCGTTTGCCTGCTCAAAAGTAAGATTGCAGACTAAATTCCACTTTTCATCTGTAACAACCTTATAGACTGTATCTCCGGCATTTATAATGTCACCAGATTTATAAGCTTTTTTCTTATAACCAGATACAGAAAAAGCATCATCCGGTAAAGTATCAGGAGTATAGCTTTCATATCCGTCAGTATAGAATAATACCACTCCACTTTCTGGAGATGTCATATTAGATACTGCATTCTTAACTGTATCAGACTGAGCATTATAATTTTTCATCATTATCTCATTTGAAAGCTCCAGAACTTTTCCCTGTATGGTTGCTTCAAAATTGTAGACTGAAGAAAAATTAGAATCAGAATAGGTATCTTTAAATGTATCTATAGTACTTCTTACTGAAAGATAATCACTTGAAGAAAAAACTGTTTCAGCCTTTGTTTTTGTCTCAGAAATAGTTGATACGATAGCTCCGGTTTCGTCTATAGTGCAGACAGCGCCGCCTTTAGCAACCTTATCATTATCTCTTAAGAAATAAACAAGATAACCGGTTTTATCGGCCTTTATCAAAGTTTCATTTCTAAGAGCGATTCCTGTGCAGTTTATATTATCATTTACGTCTGATGAGCTTACTTTATAAGTTGTTATCGGATGTTTTCTAAGTGACATAACCATCTGGGCAATTATATAAAATAAAATAACAACGAATAATATTGAAGCTGCATTAAATTTTACCTTTTTGGTAATGGACGTTACCTTATTGTTGCTAGATTTCATGTTTTCCCCTGTTTATTTAGCCATGTTAAACATCTGAGAATATGCATTGTACAGATTCTCTGTAGAATCACCATCGCAGCATACAAATGAATAACTGACTCCGTTTATTTTACAGATCATAGAAAGACAATGTCCTGCTCCTCCGGTGGTACCTGTTTTCCAGGCCTCGATTTCAATATTAGAAGGAAGTGTTGACTTCTCTGAAAGAAATTCATTGGTAGGAGTAATTGTTTCCTCTACCTTATCACCATAGGAATCAATATATGAATAAGTATATGTCTTATACTGATCTATCTCTCTAAGTATCTCATGTCTTTCTGCTTCATTGATAATAAGATACATATCATAAGCAGTAACATAATGACCATGTTCATCAAGCCCGTGAGGGTTCATAAAATGAGAATTTGTAGCTCCTATTTCATAAGCTTTGCTATTCATCATTTCAATGAATGTAGGTAAATCTCCTGCCACTAATTCTCCTAAAATGACACAGTAATCATTATAAGAACAGATCATCAGTCCTGAAAGAAGATTTCTTACAGTGATCTTACATCCTTTTGTAAGGTCACTCTTCATGGCACCATCTTCTCTGAAAGTAATATCATGAGTGATGGTAACCTCATCATCAAGGCTGATCTTTCCACTTTCAATAGCATCAGCCACAAGAATAGAAGTCATAAGTTTTGTCATACTTGCAGGATAAATCCTTTTGTTGGCATTATGACTAACAATGACTCCATTGGTTTCATTATTTATCATTAAAGCACAGTAAGTATTTTCAAAGTTAGAAGCATTTATTTCTTCATCTAAACCTACTGATGCTCTGTATCTCGAAAATCCATATAAAGATGGTCTTCTCACATCGGAATTTGAATCAGATGTTACAGAGATGGTACTGTTGTAACCATCACTAAAAACCTGATTCTTTTTATAGCATATTGAAATAGTGAGGATTGCTGCAATAACAAGAATCCCCATATATAAAAGTCCGTATCTCAAAAATTTATCCCCTTTTAAAGAAAACCTTTACTAATGCTTATATAAATCTCTCCAGTCAAGATCTCCTCTTTCAAGAGACTTGATCATAAGTTCTGCTGATGCAAGGTTTGATGCAAGAGGTATATTATGGATATCACAAAGTGTTGAAATATTAAGAAAATCATTATCAGGTGTGATATGATCCATTGGATTACGAAGGAAAATAACTAAATCCATCTGATTGCTTTCTATCTGAGTAGCAATCTGCTGAACACCACCAAGATGTCCGGCAAGGAATTTATGAACCTGAAGACCTGAAGCTTCTTCAACAAGTCTTCCAGTTGTAGATGTTGCAAAAAGATTATGATTTTTTAAGATACCTCTGTAGGCAATGCAAAAATTCTGCATTAATTTTTTCTTTGGATCATGTGCAATAAGTACAATATTCATGTAGTCAAATACCTCCTAAAATTGTTTTTTCTGCAAGCTTATATTTAGTACTATTCCAATCAGGATTGCAATTGTAAGTAAGGACGTTAGTCCATAACTTATAAATGGCAGCGGAATGCCGGTATTTGGTATAAAAGCAGTCGCAACAGCAATATTGATGAAGGACTGAAATCCTATTAATCCTGCAGCGCCTCCACTAAGGAGCATTCCACAGGTATCTTTGGAACGCCTAGCTATTCGTATACATTGTAACACTATAAGAAGAATTAGTCCAACAACAATTACACTTCCAACAAAACCGGTAGCCTCTCCGATTATGGAAAAGATAAAGTCTGTCTGCTGTTCTGAAACTAGTTTTGATGAAGCAACTGTGGACTTGGAATTCTGTAATAAAAGTCCTTTTCCTCCTAATTTACCTGAACCGATGGCCATAACTGAGTTAAGCTGCTGTACATTTTCTTCTGCATATTTGGCAGGATAGATAAATGAAAGAATACGCTGAACCTGGTGAGCATATAAAAGCTTCTGGTTAGGCTGCTGGATATACCATATAAATGTTCCGGTTACAGGTACTAAAATAAGTATTGCTACTCCTATTATCTTATAACTTAAACCTGAAAGATAAAGCATTATAAGCATTACAAAAGTAAAGCAGATTGTTGTAGAAAGATCCGGCTGTTTATAAATAAGAAGAATAGGAATTCCAATAGACATAAAGAATAAAGCTATACATCTAAGAGAATTTATTGCTTCTTTTTCTTTGAATCTTCTAAGCATCTCTGCCATAAATATTATCATTAAAACTTTAGTCAGTTCAGATGGCTGGAAAGTAAGTCCTCCAATGGTAAACCATCTTACAGCATTGTTAACACCGTCACCGAACAAGAGAACTGCCAAAAGAAGTGTATCGCTTATAATATAAAGCGGTATAAAGAAGCGACATACAAAATGGTAATCGATAAATGATACAAATACCATTATAACTACAGCTCCCACTATACCAATGGCCTGTTTCTTTGTATAGGAACTATCGGCAGCATTAATGGCAACTACCCCAACTAACATAGCCGCTATAACAGAAATAAGAAGCATGAAATTGTAATTTCTAAGTTTATATTTCTTAAACATATAATTCCTCTAATCAAGTCAGTAAAATAATAGTAAAAAAGTTAGTCTGATGCATTACCATTACCATTTATTGAGTAACGTGTAAGGGCGTCTTTATCATATAAATAAGCATATATAAATCCGGTAAGTTCCGCTGCATTTGCGGAATTGTATCCATTCTGGATTACAGTTGTTACGGCAACCTCCGGATCAGAATAAGGTGCATATGATATGAAAAGACCATGCTCCGGCTTATCTTCACTTTCCTGAGCTGTACCAGTCTTTCCTGCTACTTCAACCTTAATCCCGTTAATTATCTCAGTGGACTTTAAGTCGTCAGTTACAACAAGTCGCATACCTTCGTGGATTGCATTCCATAAAGGCTGTGAAACATTTACCTCAGAATGAACTGTATGAGTTCCTTCACGGATAAGTTGTCCTTCATAATCAGTTACCTTACTTAATAAAGTAAGATTATAGGCCGTTCCACTATTTGCAATGGTTGTGGCATATCTTGCCAGCTGAACAGGTGCATAAAGATTATGTCCCTGACCAATGGCTGTTGTAACAGCGTCATTATCTGAAAGATTAGGTGATATCTCATCTAATTCAATACCACTGGTGGCATCAAGTCCAAATTCAGTTGCATATTTATTGATCTTTGCAAGTCCAACACTATCGTCGTATGTTCCTGAAACACTGGCAAGTCTGTAACCTACCTCATAATAGAAATAGTTACATGAATTATCAATAGCGTAAGGAATTGTAAGAGTTCCATGGGTTGCACCGCCTGCAGCATATATCCAGCATCTTGGCTTTGTATATACTTTATCGAATATACCCATATCCTTAATTTCTTCATCTATACCGAGAACATTTTCGTTTACACCTGCAACAGTTGATACTATCTTAAATGTAGAACCTGGAGCTGTTCTCATCATGGTTGCCTTATTATAGAAAGGCGCAGTCTTATCCTTTAATAATTTTGAATAATAAGCTGAGTCAATCTGATTAGTCAGTTTATTATTGTCAAAACCTGGATAACTAACCAAAGCCCTGACCTCACCATTCTTTGGATCCGTTACTATTATAGAGCCAGAACATGGATCAAGGGCTAGCATTGCAGGAGTAATATCAAGCTTTGTGATTTTTTTAATCATAAATGTATAAGCACCGAATTCTCCATTCTGAAATGAAGCATATTCTGCGTCTCCATCTAAGGAAAGAACTTTCTGCTCATACAAAAGATTAACAACATCATCTCCTGAGATGCTTCCTTCTCTGATAAGGCTGGTAATTACATCATCCCCGAAGGTTTCATCCTTATCAAGATACTTAACGATATAGTCCACTAAGATATTATAGATCTCATCTGAATCATAATACTTATCCTGTTCTTCAATGGAAGAAACATCAATCGCTTCAACACTTATAAGATACTGAAGAAATGATTTAAGACTTGTATTACCATTAATATAGTCTTTAAATTCCTTAGAATCCTCATCTACAAGAGACCTGTTATATAATCCTTCTCTTCCAAGTAATTCACAGATATATTCCATATAGGCCTGATACGTCTTTGAAAGATCATTATTTATACGTGGATCATCAGTAAGAAGCTCATTAATTGTAGCAATAACATCCTTCTTACCTTCTGTAAAAGTAGAATAAACCTGCTTTTCATGTTCAGAAGCTGTAGGACTGTTCATATCTTCAATATTGATCTGATTATTGCTGAAAAGTGCAGCATATACATCAGTTATGGCAATAACATTATCTTTATTATCATCTGGCGGATAAGCTATATTTTCAATATGTCTAAGAAGAATGCTGGCAATTTCCTTCTCAAGCATGTCATAACAATACTTAGTAAGATCTGCATCAATTGTAAGATAAATATCATTTCCGGCTATTGCAGTTGTGCTTTTCTTTGTTTCAAGAACTTTACCGAGATTATCTACGTAGAGAGTTTCCTCTCCTTCTATTCCCTGTAGATCTGTCTCAAATACTCTTTCAACGCCCATTTTACCTACAACGCTGGTGTCTTTATAAGAATTACCATTTATCTTTGAATTAAAATATTCAATATCTTCACTTGAGGCATCTCCCACATAACCTATGATATTTGAGAAATATATAGCATCATTATAGATACGCTGGGACTTAACACTGATATTCATACCGAATAATGAGTCCTGATTTTCTTCAATGGCAGCTCTTGATTTCTCAGAAATATCACTGGCTATATTAACAGGTACATACTGCTTAAATCTGTTGAGCCATAATTTGTAACGGCATGCTATTATCTGATAAGCCATTAAAGGATCATAAGAATCAGATACTTCAAAGAGATCTGAAAGATATGTGATTACATCTTCAGGTTTAGCATTTTTTTCTTCATCTTCTAAGTCTTTTACTGAGTCTACAGCATATACATCTCGAAGAAAGCGAAGTTTTGCATCACCGGATATATTATAAGAATAAGCTCCATTCTTATATGAAATCTCAAAATCAATATCCAGCTTATCTCCATTTGCATTTAATATTTTTATTGTATCGGAAAGAACCTGATTTTTCAGGATGTTTTCTGAAACCTCTTTTTCTTCAGCGGCATCAGATAATCTCTGATCATTTCCAAAGGTAAGAGAATAAGTAATCTTGTTATAGGCAAGAAGCTTGCCATTTACATCATAGATTTTTCCTCTTATGGCAGGGATACTTAATGTTTTTTCAGTGCGTACAGTAAGACTGTCATTATAAGAATCACCCTCTTTGATCTGCAGTTTAAAGAGTCTTAATACCAGCAGACTAAAGAGAACGATCATAAGAATTGTTAAAGGAAATATTCGACTTGTTAAATATTCTTTTATGAGACCTCTTAAATATTCGAGGAATTCCTTAATCATTTTCATTTATTTTGTGCCTTTTTCTTTAAATATCTATTAATAAGTACGTAGCCTCTGTAGATTATAGCAGTAACAACTGCAGTATAAAGAACCTGAGGCAGTATGATGTGTTTAAAATAGTAAATAAAATCTGTTCTGTATCTTAATAAAAATGATGCCAGATAAATAAAAAAGTCTAAAACAAACTGATCCAGTGATACGATCAAAACTGGAAGTAATACGTCTTCCATAAGAAAGGTCTTATGAAAGAACCCATTGACATAACCAATAAACATGAAAATCAGCGCATATGGTCCTAATAACTCATTATAGAACATGTCAAATAAGAGACCTGAAAAGAAACCTATAAGAAGTCCTTCACGTCTTCCACGTAAGATACCAAATGACATTGTCATTATAAGTAAGATATTAGGTGCTATTCCAGTAACGTCATGAAATGAAAATAGCGTAGTCTGAATCAGAAATGTAATTATTATCAGGAAGAATAATGTTATTACTCGTCTCATTAATATGACACTTTCTTTTTTCTATCAGTAATTACAAGGACATCTTTAATATCAGTAAAGTTTTCAGCTGGTGTGATCTTAGCTGTCTTTGTAAGGTTATTTGTATCGTCTTTAATCTCGGTGACATAGCCAATTGTAAGGCCATAAAGGTATCTATCTGATACACTTGAGGTAATTACTCTGTCACCTTCTTTAATACCAGCATTTTTATCAATATTTTTGGCATAGATATATCCATCATCCATAGTCTTAAGACTTCCTTCAACAGTGCAAAGAGAACCCTTAGAGCCTATTTCAGCAGTAATCTTTGAATGATCATCGATTATAGCTCTTACTTTTGCATAATCAGCATATGATTCTTCTACAATACCAATAAGACCACTGTCGGATAATACATTACAATCTTCATATACTCCGTCATTTAAGCCTTTATCAATATAGAATTCAGCAAACCAGCCTGAAACATTTACAGAGAAAACCCTCGCTGCAAGCTTATTATATTCAGGATACATCTGATCAAGACTATAAAGATCTCTTAAGTCCTGCAGTTCAGTGAGTTCAGCTTCATTTCTGGCTAACTTTTCTTCATTTACTTTAAGTTCTTCTTTTAATCTCTGATTTTCTTCTTTAAGATCTTTAACATTACCAAAGATTTCCAACTTATCTTCCACCCAAAGGCCTATCTCATTAACGCCTTTCTGAAGTGGGCTTATGATCCCGGAAGCTGCATTTCTTATAGGTGCCAGTGAATTCTTCATAAAAACAGAAAGAATGATAAGAATCACGCAAATGACTGATAAAGTCAAAAGCAGATATTTTGGATGTAAATCCTTCTTATAATCAATTTTCATTTATGTACCCTCTTTCGGCTATACTAAAATAATTTTTATCACCTATGATGATATGATCGACTACTTTAATCCCAAGCATTTCACCGGATTTTATCAGTTTTCTTGTTATACTGATGTCCGCCTCACTTGGGGTTGGGTCGCCAGACGGATGATTGTGGAGCAGGATCAGGCAGGTGGCATTTATCTTTAAAGCTTTCTTAAAAACCTCTCCCGCTGAAACAAGGGACCTGTCAATAGTACCTTCTGAAAGTTGTTCTTCATAAAGAAGATTTAATGAACTGGATAAATAAAGGACAAAGACCTTTTCTCTGGTAAGATATCTGACCTTTTCCATATAATAATCAGCAATACTTTTAGGATCATTCAGCTTTAATTTATCTTTAAAACTGTTACGGCTCATTCTTCTTGATATCTCAGTTACTGCCATTATCTGGGCAGCTTTCATCTTTTTGATACCACTTATACTGGTAAGGTCATCCAATGATAGATAATTCAGCCCCTGAAGTCCTTTATAGACAGGATCCTTATTTAGTATCATCTGAGCTAACTGTATTGCACTATGTTCCTTGGTACCACACTTAATAATTATGGCCAGTAGTTCTGCGTCACTAAGACTTGCCACTCCATACATAAGTGCTTTTTCAACCGGCTTTTCATCATCAGCCATATCAACGACTCTTAAATTTTCCATATAAAACCTCCCAAAATTATTGGCCTCTTCGGGAGTTTTATTAGATTATCTTAAAAAGCTTACCATTTGATCAGCTTTTTTTCTACAATTTTCTGTAATGAATAGATTATTCCAAGCTTTGCATGAGGATATGTAAGTCCTCCCTGGAAGTAAATTGCATAAGGCTCTTTAACCGGTCCATCAGCAGAAAGTTCAATTGATGAACCTGATACAAATGCACCTGCAGCCATGATAACATCACAATCATAACCAGGCATAGCCCATGGGATTGGCTTTACAAAGCTGTCCACCGGAGCTGCTGCCTGAATTCCTTCAGCAAAGGCACACATAATGTCTTTATCATGGAATTCAATACATTCAATGATATCATGTCTTTCTTCTGTAGCATTTGGAATTGCTTTATATCCAAGTTTTTCATATATATTAGCTGCAAATATTGCACCCTTAAGTGCCGCTGCAGTAACTGTCGGAGCAAGGAAAAGTCCTTGTGTAAACTGTCTTGTAAGACCAAGAGTTGCACCTACTTCTTTAGCAAGACCAGGTGTTGTAAGTCTTATGGCACAATTTTCAATCAAGTCTTTTCTTCCAACTATATATCCTCCCAGAGGAGCAAGTCCCCCGCCAGGATTCTTGATAAGTGAACCTACACAAAGATCAGCTCCAACATCTGTTGGCTCCTTTAATTCAACAAACTCACCATAGCAGTTGTCCACCATAACGATAACGTCTTCTTTAATAGATTTAACAAATGCTATAGCTTCACCAATCTGATCTACTGAAAGTGTTGGACGTGTATCATATCCTTTTGAACGCTGGATCTCAATCAGTTTTGTGTTAGGCTTTATCTTCTTTCTTATATTTTCAAAGTCAAAGCTCCCATCTGGTAAAAGATCTACCTGATCATAGGTAATACCATATTCCTTAAGACTTCCCTTTTCTTCTCTTACACCAATAACACCCTGAAGGGTATCATATACTTTACCTGCAATTGAGAGTATTTCATCTCCTGGTCTTGTATTACCGGCTAAAGCTATGGTAAGCGCGTGAGTCCCGCAGGTAATCTGCTGTCTTACAAGAGCATCTTCTGTATGGAAAACTTCAGAATAGATTATCTCTAATGCATCTCGTCCTGAATCATTATAGCCATAACCAGTTGAACCATAAAGGTGCTCTTCTGCAAGTCTTGCCTTCTGCATAGCCTTTATAACTTTGATCTGATTCTGTTCTGCAACTTTATCTATTCTTTCGAATCTTTCTTTAAGTCCTTCTTCAACTTCATTACAATAATCATAAACTTTTTCATCAATTCCAAGAGACAGGTAGTACTCTTTTAATGCATCACTCATTAGTTAATTATTCCTTTCGAACGTAATATTTTCTCCATGTAAGTTAGTATCTCATCATCATCTTTAAATTCATCTTTGTTTATGATGATGGCATCTTTCTCATGTCTAAACCATGTAAGCTGCCTTTTTGCAAAATGTCTTGTATTAAGACGAAGGTTGTAAAGAGCTTCCTCTTTTGTAACATTTCCTTTTACATATTCAAGGATTTCTTTGTAACCAATACCCTGCATGGATATATTATCTTCTGTAAGTCCCCTGTCATACAGTCTTTTTACTTCTTCAATAAGACCAGCCTCAACCATTATATCAATTCTCTTCTCTATACGCTGATATAATTTTTCCCTGTCCATAGTAAGTACAAAATAACAGGAATTATATCTTGAGACTTTTTCTTTTTCTGTATCATTATGCTCTGAGATCTTATTACCATTCAAATGATAAAATGTAAGAGCTCTTATTACACGTTTAATATTATTTGGATGAATCTTTTTTGCTGCTTCAGGATCCACAAGAGTAAGTTCTTCGTATAGCTTTTTTCTTCCTTCCTCTGTTTCAGCCTGTTTTTCCAATCTTATACGCTCTGCTTCATTTTCCGGCTCATCATTAAAGTTTACACCCTTTAAAAAAGCCTGAATATAAAAGCCTGTTCCACCGGCCACTACAGGGATTTTTCCTCTGTTATGAATGTCTTTGGCAGCTTTTGTAGCAAGATCAGTAAAGAGAGCTACATTAAAGTCCTCTTCAGGTTCAAGAATATCTATCAGATGATGCTTAACTCCCTGCATTTCATCTACAGTTATCTTTGCTGTTCCAATATTCATTTCTTTATAGACCTGCATTGAATCAGCAGAAATTATCTCTCCATTAACTAATCTGGCAAGTTTTATGGACAGATCTGTCTTTCCTACTGCTGTAGGTCCGGTAAGTACTATTAATGGTTTCATTCAACGATCCTCTTAAATTTTTTCTCCAGATCTTCTTTTGTGATCTTAATAATCGTTGGGCGTCCATGAGGACAGGTGTATGGATTATCAAGGGTCATAAGCTTTTCAATAAGCTGTTGTGCTTCCATAAGAGAAATCTTTTGATTTCCTTTTATCGCAGCTTTACAACCCATAGTTGCAATCTTATGTACAAATATATCTTCTGTAACTCCAGATACACCCTTTGTTAAATAGTCAGCAAACTCAAGGAAGATTTCTTTTCCTGAAAGGCCTTCTAAATTTACAGGAACAGCGCTTATCTTAACATCATTTCCGCCAAAGTCTTCCAGATCAAATCCAGTCTTTTTAAATAAATCCTCATTTTCCATTACAGCTGCCTTTTCAGGCGCAGAAAGGTTTATTATCATTGGTGGATAAAGGGACTGGCTTACCACTTCCCGTTCCTTAAATTCTTTTAAGAAAGTTTCATAATTAAG
The DNA here is from genome assembly GCA_002371025.1 of Lachnospiraceae bacterium UBA3772. Classification (GTDB taxonomy): domain Bacteria; phylum Bacillota; class Clostridia; order Lachnospirales; family Lachnospiraceae; genus Eubacterium_Q. The sequence goes on from DFFQ01000139.1 coordinate 17,160, forward strand.
CTTTTCATGAGCCGCATGCTGATCCATTATATAAAGAGCATTATCATATTCGGATATCCAGTAAGTCTTAAATACCTGTCCAATGATGGTGTGGTGGTTAAAAGCCTCCGGTTCTAAATATCCGGAACTCTTAAGAGTCTCCTGTTTATATTCATACTTAGGACTTTCTTCCACTGCCTCTTCTTTTGTCTCAACTGTCTCTATTTTTTCTTTTTCTTCTTTTATTTCTGCAGTCTCTAATTTCTCTGTTTCTTCTTTATTTTCTGATGTTTCTTCTTCCATCAGCTTCTTTCTGAAGGATTCAGGAAGGAGTGATTCTAAAATATTATATGAAGAAGCTGTACGTTTTGTTTCCTGAGGTTTAAAAACTGGTTTCTCAATTGTTTTTACAACTGGTGTTTCAACTGATTTCACCACCGGTTTTATCTCGGTTTTAACTTCTTTTTTTTCTTCAAATGTATCAGGTCTTCTTGTATAATGTTTTTCCCTGGCGCCATAATCCACTTCTGCATTTGGGATCATTTCCTTATTTGCAAGACTGTCAGCTGTAGCATGATAAACCGCAGAGAAAAGCTCTTTCTCATTACCATATTTAAATTCTCTTTTGGCAGGATGGATATTAACATCGCATTCCTCTTTAGGAATATCTATAAAGAGAACCGTAAATGGAAATTTATGCTGCATTATATAAGTTTTATAAGCTTCTTCAATTGCTCTGTTAATAATAGGGCTCTTGATATATCTTCCATTAACAAAATAATTTTCAAAACCTCTGTTTCCTCTGGCAAGAAATGGTTTACCAACATATCCATGGATATGAATTCGGCCTTCATTATATTCTGTTGGAAGAAGACTTTGAGCTATCTCTCTTCCATAAAGCTTATAAATAGTTTCTTTGATATTATCATTTCCTGTGGTATCAATTATGGTCTTACCATTAGAGATAAGAGTCATGGATACTTCAGGATGAGACATGGCGATATGGCTGATAAGATCATTTATATATGATCCTTCAGTCATATTGGATTTAAGGAATTTAAGTCTGACAGGTGTATTATAGAAAATATTCTTTGCAATTATAGTTGTTCCCTTAGGAGCACCTATTTCCTTAAATTCTATTTCTTTTCCACCTTCTATCACATACTTAAGACCAACCAATGAATCCGCAGTCTTGGTTATCATTTCAGTCTGAGTTACAGCTGCTATGGTAGAAAGGGCTTCACCTCTGAAACCTAAGGTTCCAATACCCACCAGGTCCTCTGCTGAATTAAGTTTTGATGTGGCATGGCTTAAATAAGCCTTCTTAACATCATCTTTTTCAATTCCTGAACCATTATCAGTTACACGGATAAAGCTTGTTCCACCATCTTTAATCTCAACAGTGATCTTGGTAGCTCCAGCATCTATTGAATTTTCAACAAGTTCTTTTACAATCGACATTGGTCGCTCGATTACTTCACCTGCAGCGATCTTATCGATGGTACTCTGGTCAAGTACATTGATCATTTACTTAAGCCTTTCTTTAAGTTCTGAAAGATAAAGCATAGCCTTAACAGGTGTCATATTATTAAGATCCATGGCTTTAATCTCAGCTGTAATAGATAATTCTTCCGGACTGGCAAATAATGAAAGCTGTCCGTCTTCATCATTTTTATTCTTTTCTTTTTTCTTAAGTGACTTAACTTCTATATTTTTAGCATTTCCGGTAAT
>DFFQ01000135.1 GCA_002371025.1 Lachnospiraceae bacterium UBA3772
GAAGGTATATAACGTTGAAGTTGTTCAGGTTACTTGTATATGTTGTAAGAAGGAATGGTCCTGTTACGAATAACATATATGGAAGTGTGATATATCTGAACATCTCCCATGCGTTTGCACCATCAATACGTGCTGATTCATAAAGATCTGCAGGAATATTCATAAGAAGACCTGTTGCAATAAGCATCATGTAAGGAATACCGATCCATATATTGATAACGATAACTGTTATCTTTGCAAGTGTTGGATTTGTCCAGAATGGTATAGCTTTACTGATCCATCCCCACCTCATTAATACTCCGTTTATAAGTCCATCTGCTGCAAACATCTTTGAAACATAAAGGAGTGAGATAAACTGTGGAATAGCGATTGTAAGAACAAGGATTGTTCTCCAAAGCTTCTTAAACTTAATTCCCTTTTTATTAATGAGCATAGCAACCGCAATACCGATGAAATAGTCGATAAATGTTGCAAAGAATGCCCAAACGAGTGTCCATAATAATACTTTAAAGAATGTTGAACCAAAACCGTCACCACCAAATGAAACAAGTTCCTTAAAGTTTTTAAGACCTGTCCATGTGAAAAGGTTTGTAGGAGACTGGTGGTTCTTATCATAATTTGTGAATGCAACACAGATCATGAAGATGATAGGAAGCACTGTAAATACAAAAATACCAGCTACTGGAAGTGTAAGAAGTGTCTTATCAAAATTCTGATCAAGAAGTGATGCAAGCACCTTTTTATTCTTAGGCAAAGCCTTTCCGGCTCTGAGAATTTTCTCTTCGTTATAATTTTCTTTTACATTTAATCTCCAAACAAAGATAAATGCAATGATAGCAATAATTGTTAAAATACCAAAAAGAAGAATCATGAAACTGTTATCACCATAAACAGTCTTTCTACGAATCTTCTGAGTTTTAATGGTACCAAGAGTATCTATTTTCTTTAAATACCCAATACCGATTGTGAACAAATAATAGAAAAATAAAACTTCTGCTGCAAGAAAAGCAATTCCTTTAACAATCTGGCCTCTTATGAACTGACCAAATCCCATGATAAGGAAAGAAATCTTAGTTGCAAAATCGCCCTTTACGAATGTTACACCTATTTCCTTAATATCATTACCTAATGCTTTAAAAAAAGCACCTACCGGATTAACCTTTGCAGAAGATTTAGCCTTAACGTTTGACATAACGTTCTTCCTCCGCTTTAACTACAAATTCTAAACAAACATTTTCCTTAAAAAAGCGGGCCGGTAATATATTTTACCGGTCCGCAATTAATCATTTTATGATTCCGTGAACCATATAAAATTCTTTAATTTATAAGATCTTACTGACCAGCGTATGACTTACATGTATTCTGGAAATCTGTAAGTGCCTTAAGAAGATCTGCATCGCTTGTGCTAGCTGTAAGTGTATCTGAAATTACGCTATCACCAAGACCTGTAGCAAGTGACCAATAATCACCAGGATACTGTCCCTGTGGAATATCAAATGTGACCTGCTCACCAAGAGCCTTAAGAGCTTCATCAGATGCAACCTTTTCGTTTGCCTGAGCATTCTTGTTTGATGGGCCCCAACCTACTTCATCAAATCTAGCAAGCTGTACTTCTTCTGATGAAAGATAGAAAGCAAGATCATCACAGATCTGAAGCTTATCTGTATCTTCCTGTGGCTTAACACCAAGAAGCTTGTTTCCTGAGAAACCTGAAAGCTGATATGTATTTCCATCAGCGCCCTGGAATGTAGGGAGCTTAGCTGTTGCATAGTTGTCTCCGAAGAGTTCCTTAGCTGCTGAAGCATCCCATGTACCATCAACGATAGCACCAACGTTTGTTGCATTTGAAAGTGATGAACCATTCTGGAATGATGATGATGACTTAAGCTCGATCATCTTCTTAAGAGCTACAACACCCTTATCTGTAGCATAGTCAACATTACATCCTGTAAAGTTACCCTCTTTATCTGTATCATATGTAAGTGTGCATCCTGTTCCGAAGAAGAATGCTGTCTGATACCAACCTGAATTGATTTCGAAGTAGAAGTTCTTTCCTGCTGCTTCACAATCCTTAACGATACCTTCAAGAGTTGAAGGATCCTTAACTACTGACTTATCATAATATAAGAAATAACCATTATCTGATGTGATTGGGTATGCATACATTACATCACCAACTGTAGCTGACTTAACAGCTCCATCATCGTTAGCAGATAAAACTGCTTCCTTGTAATCTGGGTTAACTTCTTCAAGAGCACCAGCTGTAACAAGACGTGTTAACTGATCCTGTGCGAAACCGTAAATATCAGCTGCTGCCTTAACGTCTGTGATAACGTTTGAAGCTGCATCGCCTTCACCTACTGCTTCAACTGTGAAAGTAACACCCTTGTACTGTGGGTTCTTTTCCTGGAAGTCTGCGATCTGCTTCTCTGTAAATCCAACGATTTCATTAGCTACCCAAACCTTAACTTTCTTTCCATCATACGCTGATGAATCAACATTCTTCTCTTCTGCATCGCCTGTTGCCTCTGATGATGCAACTTCTGAATTATTCTCAGGAGCTGCTGTTGTTGTTTCATTCTTGTTTCCGCATCCTGCGAGCACACCTGCTGCCATAGCTGTTGCAAGTGTAAGTGCAAGTAAACTCTTCTTTCTCATTAACATTTCCTCCATAATAATGTTTTGAAAAAATATTTATTGTTAAATGACGAAATGGGTTGGTTTCCATCATAAACAATCATAAATAGGTTCCCTAGCCGTACGCGCAATCGGTTGTTCTGTTTTTGATGATATCAAACACAGTTTTTGTTGTCAATAGCCAGTTTTCTCTCCCCCGGAAATTTTTTTTTGTGCATTTTCACAACTATAATTTCACCTGAAAAAACGTTTAAACGCTAATAAACAATAACATTTGGTTAAAATGGCACCGTTATTGGTACCGTTTTCACGAATTTTAGCACATATTTAACATAATTGTCAAGTATCCGACGCCTGTCATTGGTAAAATTGTCGAATCATTAAAAAAGGTTGATTTTACGCGGTTTTTACCAATTGACCCTGGTCTAAAATGCACGTTTTATGTCAAAAATATACAATAAAAAAGTAATAAATTTATGGTTTCAATATGTCATTTATCTGTTTTTAGTGACCTTCCGGTCATACTTAAGACATACTTTAAAGCCGCCTGTTTTCATTAGTTTTCCGTAAAATTGCCTAAAAAAACGTTTAAACTAAAAACGAGTCAAAAAAGAAAGACTCCATTGCAGAACAAAAACGGTAAATTCTGCAATGAAGTCTTTCAAGCTCATTATATTAAAAAGGGGGTTATATGTAAATCTTTGCTATTTTGTAGAACCCTTAAGTACTACTTCATAGCCAAGATATACTTTGCGTTGTATCTCTTTACCAGCCATATAATCAAACAAAGTCTTACACGCTACAGCTCCAAGTTCTTTTGGATCATACTGAAGTGTTGTGATCTGTGGCTGATTGGACTGAAGAAGTTTGCTGTTATAGAACGAAGCAACCTTCATCTTTTTTGGAATCTCAATTCCATCATCTCTCAATTTTGAAAGCACTGTTGCACATATCCTATCATCCATGCAGCAAATGCAATCTGCCTTTTTTTTGACAGCTTCTTCAACTGCCCTTTCAATCATCGCGTCTGTATCCATATTCATATAGATCAGCTCATCTGACGGGTGCATTCCCTGGCTCTCAAGTCCAAGTATATATCCATTTTTACGGTTTCTGTTAACGATATGATTCTCACTGCCACCAATAAGAACAGGTTTCTTAACACCCTTCATAAGAAGTATTGATGTGATCTCTTTACATGCATTTACATGATCATTATCAATCTGCACAACTGAGTTATCATTACTGCTTCCGATAACTACAAATGGAATATCATTTTTCTTAAGGAATGCTACAGTTGGATCATCCATAAGGGTTCTTCCAACTACAATTCCATCAACTTTTCTATTTCTTACAACTCTTTCAAGCTGTGATATATCTTTACTAAACACCATGGTCATTAAAAGATCATAGTTTTCCGTTGCTGCCACTTCACTGACACCCATCATACATCTCTGGAAGAATGGCAGATCAGAAGATGATGAATCTCCTGGAATGATCCAGCCAATATTGTATGTTTTAGAATTAGCAAGACCTTTAGCTATGATGCTTGGTCTGTAATGATTCTTAGAAATGTATTCAAGAACTCTCTGTCTTGTAGCTTCACCAATCCTTCCTTTACCGGAAATGGCTCTTGACACTGTAGTCTTTGAAATTCCTAAAGCATCAGCCACATCAGATATGGTTATCTTCGATGTTTCCTCTTTAAATTGAACTGTATTATTATCTTCACTCATTCTTATTTTCCCCAAACCCCTTTTAACTTTACATTTCAATTCCGGTGTGCTATATTATGCGCAATCGGTTTCATTTGTAATATTAGCAATTTTTACTAGATATGTCAAGTTATTCTTTACAAAAGTGTTACGTTTTCCAAGCTTAAACGCCTCTAATCCTTGCAAATTCAAGCATTTTCATTGCGCAACTTTCACCCTGAAAAATACACAAAAGAGGTTTAAGTCTTATAAAATCTGGGAAACTACATACATTTTTCGAAACTTCATAGTAAGATATAAACACGAAGACATGCAAACCAAAAATATTCACACGCAAATGATACAAACACAAAACAAAAATAACAAAAAAATCAGGGAGGCTAATCGAATGAAAGTAAAAGATCTTCTTATAGGCGCTGCTTATTACACTGAATATATGCCCTATGAGCGTGTAGAAAAAGATATGCAGCTTATGAAAGAAGCAGGAATAAACACCATAAGGATTGCCGAATCCACCTGGAGCACCTGGGAACCTCACGACAACATCTTCGACTTTTCAAAGCTCCATCACGTACTTTCAATGGCTGAGAAATACGACCTTAATGTCATCATTGGAACACCAACTTACGCCGTTCCATCCTGGCTTATTAAGAAATATCCGGATATAATGGCCATCACTAAACACGGTCAGGAAATATATGGAGGAAGACAGCATTTTGATCTTACAAATCCTACTTTCAGAAAATACTGTGAGCGTATCACCCGCCGCCTTATGGAAGAGCAAAAGAAATACAAATGTGTCATCGGTTTTCAGCTGGATAATGAAACAAGAGCTGCCAACGCGGCAAATTCCGGAACTCAGCAGTTGTTCGTTGAATCATTAAAGCAAAAATATCCCGATATAGATGAATTTAATCATGAATTTGGGCTTGATTACTGGAGCAACCGCGTAAACAGCTGGGAAGATTTTCCCGATATAAGAGGAACCATCAACGGCAGCCTCTCTGCTGCATATAAAAAATTCCTAAGAGATGTTATCACTGGCTTTTTAGCTTTTCTCGCATCCATCGTCAGAGAATATATGCGCCCCGACCAGTTCATAACCCACAACTTTGATTATGCATGGGACGACCATTCCGTAGGCCTTCAGCCGCTGGTAGATCAGCCAGAAGCCGCAGAATGTATGGATATTGCTGGTTGTGACATTTATCATGAGTCCAATGAAGATTTTACTGGGATTGAGATTGATTTTGGAGGTTCTATAGCAAGATCCCTTAAAAATGATAATTATCTTGTTTTAGAAACCGCCTGTCAGGGCCTCACTCAATGGCTTCCTTATCCGGGACAGATCAGACTCCAGGCATACAGCCACCTTGCCTCCGGCGCAGATTCTGTTATGTATTGGCACTGGCATTCCATCCATAATGCCATCGAATCATATTGGAAAGGAATATTATCTCACGACCTTAAACCAAACAGGGAATATTACGAAATAAAAGAATATGCAGGAGAGATGAATAAATTAAAGAAAAGCCTGCTGCATCTTAATAAAAAATCAAAAGCAGCTATTCTTTTGGACCAACGAAGCCTTACCGGATTAGATGAATTTCCAATTAACACTGTACTTACTTATAATCAGATTTTCAGATGGATGCACGACACCTGCTATAAAATGAATCTTGAAACAGATATTGTTTATAAAGAAAGCAACTTCTCAGATTACAAACTGCTCTTTGTGCCTGCATTATACAGTGCTTCAAAAGAAACCATCGAAAAATTAAGAGCTTATGTTCAATCCGGAGGTCATTTGATCCTTGGTTTTAAATCATGTTTTTCAGATGAAGAATTAAAGATTTACCCTGACAGCCAGCCATTTATGATGACTGATCTTGTCGGTGCCAGCTATTCCGATTTTACTTATCCGAAGAACACCGCTCTTCTCCTAAAAGATATTTCAGGAAATGAATATAAAGCCCCATTATCAAAATGGATTGAGTTACTTATCCCTTCTGATGCTGAGGTTTGGGCCCGCTATGATAATCCTTTCTGGAAAGATTATGCCGCTGTAACCCATAAGAAAAATGGCACCGGTTCAGTTACATATCTTGGATGTTATTTTGAAGAAAAAGAACTTGAAATGCTTATCAAAAAAGTAATCCAGGAAGAAAAAGTTAATATATCCCTTAGGAAAGAGCACTTCCCAGTGATAATAAAAGAAGGCATGAGTGAAAACAATAAGAAGATCCGTTATATCTTCAACTACTCCAGCCATTCAGAAGAATACTGTCACGACACAGATAATTTGAAAGTATTGCTAAACAATAATGAAGTGCTTCCATTAGACGGAAATGAAGTGGTCCGCCCCGGCGCCACTCTAAAGATAGAGCCATGGAACCTGCTTATACTGTCCGAGATTTAAAATATGCAGAGATATGTTTTATACACCAGAAGAATACATCACACTGCTAATCTACCTCTGGCTATAATTTTTTTGACTTTTTGTTATATTATAGCCATAATCCATCCTCATGCTTCCAATACCAGCCCATATGGCTATAATTCTCTTGAATTTTTGCTATATTATAGCCATCGATGAAGCAGACACATTGGCCATATTCGAGGGTTGTGTCTGCCATAGATAAAAAAACTTGTCAAAAAGACCGCGATTCTCAGCCAAAATATAATAAAGGACGCACGAAGAATCCCTCCAAAGGGCATGTTTTAGCCCGCTGGAGGGATTTCTTCAAGCGTCCATTATATTTCGGCGTACGTTCGCCAGTCTTTATACGTACGTTCGCCATATTATATTTTGGTATCCGTTCACCGTATTTTGGCGTCCATTCGCATCTCTATTTCTTCTTTGGCTTATAAGGTGCTGTAGACTGCCCTATTATTAACTTTGCCGGGAATATCTTATGAACATGCTGAACCTCTTCTCCATCTTCTGCATTAAGAAGAACAAGAAGCTGTTTAACTACCTCATCCACCATTCTCTGACAAGGCTGTTTCATAGTAGTAAGTGATGGATGATAGTATTTAGACATCTCAAGACCATCAAAAGATGCAAGAGAATAATCCTCTGGAATCTTAAGTCCTCTGTCTAACATTGCTTTACATGCGCCGTAAGCTGTGTTGTCTGAGATAACATATACAGCACTGAAGTCTACCCCGCTGTCCAGCATACTATTCATTACAGCATAACCATTTTCAGGTGTATGTTCAGGATAATTATCATCCATGTAGAAAACGAGACTTTCATCCGGAGTGATACCCGCATCCTTTAAAGCCTTATAATAGCCCTGAAGTCTGTATCTTCCAATATTTCTATCTGTCTTCTTACCACCAATGATAGCAATTCTCTTATGTCCCAGCTCTGTAAGATATTTAACTACCTTATAGCTTTCTAATTCGTCGTCAATGCCCACCTCCGTATAGGTGTTAGGATCTGCATCGCCGTCCATCTTGGCTGTGCAAAGAACATAAGGAACATTTATTCTCTTTAAATAATCTCTGGCTTTTTCATCGAAATACCCTCCAAAGAAAATGACGCCGCAAAGCTTCTTTTCTTTTTCAGCCTCAATAGCCGCAAAGATCTCACTCTCATCCTCAGATACCTGAGTAAGCGAAAGTGTATAATTTTTCATCTGCTGACTATGTTCAAACATAGTATACATATCCTGGAAAAATGGATTAGATATACCTTTTACAATGATTGAAATAGTATTTGAATCTTTTTTCTTAAGGTTTCTTGCACTGTTATTAGGAATATATCCATACTCTTTTATAACCTTCTGGATTTTTTCCTTTGTTTCAGGGCTAATATCCCTATGATCATTAAGCGCTCTTGAAACCGTACTGATACTGTAGCCGCTAAGACGAGCTACATCCTTAATCGTAATCGAAGCCATTACTTTACCCTTTTTTTATTTTTTCCCTATCTCATTTTTTGTGCAAAAATGCTACAAAAAAACGTTACCGGAAATAATTATACGTTACCAATTTACAATCTGTCAAATAAAAAAACAACCTGATATGTGGAATTTTATGAAAAAAATTGCGGATATAACCCAAAGGTATATCCGCAAATTATTATGGTTTCTCTTCCAACTCGATTCTGCCGTATGTTTCAGCAAAATCTCTAATATATTTTGCATTTTTCTTAGTAAAGAATTTTTTATCAATTCTCCATACCCAGTTACCTCCCTGAGTTGAAGGAGTATTGATTCTTGCTTCTTTACCAAGCTTTAGATAATCCTGCAATGGAATTATACAATACTTAGCAACACTCATCTGAAGTATTCTTATAAGTCCTTCCACGATGGAATTAACATCATCTGTTTCAATGCCAATATATTTCTTTACCTTTGACAATTCACGTTTTGAAATACCCGAAACCCATTGAGCAAGTGTTTCATTATCATGAGTCCCTGTGTAAGCGGCGCAATTTTCAATATAATTATGTGGAAGATAAGCCACAGGCCCAGAAGAATCTCTTTCATCGAAAGCAAATTCTATTACTTTCATTCCAGGATAACCTGTATCTCTTACCAGTTCTTTTACCGTCTCTGTCATATAGCCAAGATCCTCAGCGATGATCATCTTGTCATCCCCAAGTCTGTTTTTAATGGTATTAAAGAGATCAATACCCGGTCCCTTGACCCAGACACCATTAACTGCATTCTTATCTCCAGCAGGAATTGAATAATACTCATCAAATCCTCTGAAATGATCGATTCTTACGCCATCATACATGTTGTAGCAGGCCGCAAGTCTCTTGACCCACCAGTCATATCCTGTCTCACGATGGTAATCCCATCTGTATAAAGGGTTGCCCCAAAGCTGTCCCTCAGCTGCAAATCCGTCTGGAGGACATCCTGCAACTCTGGCAAAATTACCTTCATCATCCATCTGGAATAATTCCGGATTTGCCCAGGCATCTGATGAATCAGGTGATACATAAATAGGAATATCGCCAATGATCTTTACCCCCTGCTCATTAGCATATGCCTTAAGTTTGTACCACTGTTTAAAGAACAGGTACTGCACAAACTGATAAAACTCAATATTGAAATATTCCTCTGTCTGGTAATATTCCATGGCATTTTTATGTCTGTAACGGATATCATCAGCCCATTTGCGCCATTCCACACCTTCAAACCTATCCTTTACAGCCATAAACAGAGAATAGTCCTTGAGCCAGTATGCCTGTTCATCCTGAAATCTACGGAATTCTAAATCCCCTTCTTTATCATACCTGTCATATGCCTTTCTGAGTAAAGGCCATCTGTTTTTATAAAGTTTGTAATAATCAATAGATTTCTCATCATTTCCTAAATCTGCTGATTCACATTCTTTCTTGGTAAGTAAACCTTCTTCAATAAGAGCGGTAAGATCGATAAAATAAGGATTGCCCGCAAATGTTGAAAAACTCTGGTATGGTGAATCACCATAGCCTGTAGGACCTAACGGAAGAATCTGCCAGTAACTCTGGCCACATTCCTTAAGGTAGTCCACAAAGTCGTAAGCCTCCTTTGAAAAACAGCCTATTCCGTATGGAGATGGCAGACTAAATATTGGGAAAAGTATTCCGCTTGTTCTCATTCTTTTTTTCCCTGCCTTTCTTTAAAAATCATATCGTAATTATAACATTTAACCTTTTACAGCACCAGTCAGCACACCTTCTATAATGTATTTCTGACCTGCTATGTAAAAAATAACTATTGGTAAAATTGCAAGTACAAGTGCAGCCATCATAGCCCCCCAGTCCAGCTGCCCATGGCTCTGTTTCAAAAACTGAATAGCAATTGGGATTGTCCTGTATTTATTGATATTAAGTACCAGACATGGAAGGAGATAATCGTTCCACACCCACATTGCCTGAAGTATAGCAACAGTAACAGTTGTTGGTTTCATCATTGGGAAAACTACAAGGAAATATGTCTGTAATGGGTTACATCCATCTATAAGTGCAGCTTCCTCTATTTCTACAGGAATAGCTTTTACAAATCCCGTAAACATAAAGACGCACGTACTGGCTCCGAATCCCAGATATACGATAACTATACCCAAAGGATTACCAAGATGAAGCATATTTGCAAACTTTGATAAAGTAAACATTACCATCTGGAATGGAACTACCATAGCAAATATACATAAATAATATATCATCATTGTGACTTTACCGTGTACTCTTACAATAAACCATGCACACATTGATGTACAAAGTATGATAAGAATTACAGAAGCAACCGTTATAAATAAAGAGTATCCAAATGCCTTAAAGAAATCTGTTTTCTTAAGAGCATTTTTATAATTGAGAAGTCCAACCATTACTCTGTTTATCCCAGCTTTCCATGCACTAAAGCCATCTGACATTTTCTTAGTACTTATTCCATATGGATTAGAGAAAATATATGCTTTTCTCTTAAATGAATTAAGTGCCACAAGAAACATTGGAAGAAGCCATACAATTGATAAAACCGTGAAAAAGAGAGTAAGAAGAGTCGCATGTTTTGACTGTCTTACAGTAGAAACTTCACTTTCTTTATTTTTCTTTGCCATTTCTACTGCACCTCCCTGCTTCTTGATATCTTATTCTGAACGATTGAAATTACAGCAACTAAAAGGAAGAAGATAACAGCCTTCGCCTGTCCTACTCCCTGCCATCCTGTAGTTCCATACATAGTGTCATAAATATTCAGTGCAAGTAACTGAGACATTTTACCAGGATTACCACCTGTAAGAGCTAAGTTCTGATCAAAGAGTTTAAATCCATTTGTCATTGTAAGGAATGAGCAAACAGTTATTGTTGGTGCAAGCATTGGAAGAATGATCTTAAATAACATGCTCTTTCCTGTAGCCCCGTCGATCTTTGCAGCTTCTAATACATCACCTGAAATGCTCTGAATACCTGCTACATAGATGATCATCATATAACCAATCTGCTGCCAGCATACAACGATAACAAGTCCCCAGAAAGCATGCCACTGAGTTGAAACAATGGTCTGTGAATACTTCTGAAGAAATGAATTAAAAATCATCAGCCAAACGTAACTAAGTACGATACCACCGATAAGGTTTGGAAGGAAGAACACTGTTCTGAAAAGTGAAGTTCCTTTAATTCCCTTTGTAAGGCACCAAGCAATCGCAAATGCAACTACATTGATGATAAGCATTGTAACTACTGTAAATAAAGTGGTATACCAGAGTGAGTGAAGGAATGTTTTATCCACTTCTCCATTAACCACGAAAATTCTTGTATAATTCTTAAATCCTACCCACTTCCAGTCAACAACTGTTGTAAATTTACAGAATGAAAGGAAAATACCATAAACAAATGGAATCAGAAATCCAATTGTAAATGCGGCCATGGTTGGTAGAACAAAAAGCGGCCAATATCTTTTAATTGATTTTTCCATCAATTGCTCCTTTTTTTTAAAAATAGGGTGGAACTGAGCCCACCCTAACCATTTCATATAAATCAGTTTATTAATTACTTAGCTGCTTCTTCAGCAAGTTTCCACTGTTTAGCCCAACCATCAACAAATGCTGTCTGAACCGCTGCCCAATCTCCTGAACCTTCTGTATAAGCTGTAAGTGCTGTAACAACATCTGCTCTCCAGTCATCTACGTTTGGTGTAGCGTTGAATGACCAAGCAACTGATGTCTTACCTGCATCCATATACTTCTGAGCATCCTGTGAGAATGCATTTGATGGAGCATATTCACCTGTAAATGTATCAAATGGAGCTGAGAGACCCATCTTATTTGTTACTGCATCACGACCTTCATCTGATGTGATAACCCATGAAAGGAAATCAAGTGTAGCCTGAATGTTCTCTTCTGAAGCCTGGCTGTTAACTGCCCAATAGTTCTCTGTACCAACGCAAAGTCCCTGATTAGCATCATCAACTCCGCCGTAGATTGGCATCATACCAAGATCTTCTGCCTGTACAAGGTAACCATTCTCTTCATTTGTGAGAGGAGCATACTCCCAGTTACCATTCTGATAGAATACAGCCTGTTCCATACCAAACTCTGTCTCAGCATTGTATGTACCTGATGTAAGAGTCTTAGGATCAGCTGCTGATGTTGAAACGTAAAGATCCCACATATTCTTGAAGCTATCAAGATACTTACCTGTAATCTCACCCTGACCTGCGATAAGATCGCATCCTGCATCCTTGAATTCATAGTAAAGAGGAATGCATGAAAGGTGTCCTGAGAATCTCCATGATGAACCACCATCAAGACCTGATGAAGCAAATGCTTCTGTGAGTTCATAACCATACTTCTCATTCATCTCATCAACTCTCTTGTTGATGTCTTCTGCAACAGCCTTTAATTTCTCAAAGCTGTCGATTTCATCTGCTGACTTAACAACCGCATTGTCTAATTTGCAGTAATCAGCAATGATCTTCTTGTTGTAAATGATACCAAATGCTTCGTAGCAGTTAGCAACACCTGCAACCTTTCCATCGAAGTTGATAGAAAGTGACTTATCTGAAAGGTGATTATAGATATCTGAATCTTTTAAATCGTATGTATAATCATTCCATGTCTGAGCTGCTGTTGTATTACCAATGTTAAAGATTGTTGGTGCATCAGCGCCCTTTGCCATTTCAGACTGAAGAGTTGTTGAATACTGACCTTCAGCTGCTGTAAGTACTGTTACATCAACACCTGTCTGATCCTTGTATGTCTTTGCAAGGTCCTGCCATACTTCATCTGTTTCAGGCTTAAAGTTAAGCATGTAAACTGATCCCTTACCAGATGATGCCTTGTCATCTTTCTTATCTGTATCAGTTGATGATGAATTCTGATCCTGCTTTGCTGGTGCTGCAGTTGTTCCCTCTTCTTTTGAACCACAACCAGCAATCATTGTAGCTGACATAGCAAGTGCCATTGTTAAAGCTGCTGCCTTCTTAAATTTTCTCATTTTTTTACCCGCTCCTTTTAATATAATGAACTTTTGGTATCGAAACCGGAATTGTTTTCGTGTAACGATTTCGGTAACGTTTCCAACTAATTCCGATGTTAGCACTTTACACATATGATTTCAACATCCATTTTTCACATTTTCACACATTTGTCATGTATCTACAATTTTTTCGCTTTTCACCAGTGCATCATGCACAAAAAATGGCTCCCGTTTTCCGGGAACCATTTTAATGTGTCGCATATTTTTGTACAAATCTTCTAAATTGTCAAATCCACTGTTTTTCTATGCTTCATCGTCTTTTGGGAGATATTCTTTAACCGCAAACCTGAATAAGATCACATTTATATATGCAGGACCTGCAAATCCCAGCATGATATAAAGCACAAAAGTCTTCACGAAAAACTGCTGATCATATAAAAAGATTAAAAGTGGAATTAAAGTTATAATTCCCATAGGCAGGGCAATATAAAATCTTCTTACTCCTAAAAGAAGACTATTTTTAAGATTTTGTTTTACGGAATTTTCAAATGTTGCCATTAACGGCATGAAGAACGAAAACAAAATAATATAAAGTATAACAAACGCTATACCAATTATCCTTATTATTTCCTTACTCCCGCTATAATCATCACTCTTTATAAGATTATAAAAAATCAGAAGATCCATCGCTACCACTGCAGCAAAGAAAAGAACCACCAAGCCTGCTATTAAATTTTTCTTAAAACCATCTTTAAATTCTTTAAAATATTTACGTATAAGCTTCGAGTCTTCCCCTTTATAAACTTTTGTAAGAGTATAGTAGGCCGCTTCTGTGGCAGGGCCAAGTGTCACCACCGGAATTATAGTTATAAGCCAAAGGATATTTATTATAACTATATCTGCCAGAGTACACAGGAACTTATAAAGAGGTCCATCCATTGAAAATATCTGTAACATATTAACTCCTTTTAGATCATCTGACCCGCCAGCCAGTTGATGGATAAAAATATACGTGCCGCTAAGCGCACTATATAAAAAGTGTGGCCCTTTCGGACCACACTTATAGTAACATATTTTAGCCTGTTGTACGTATTATTTTGTAATTATGATAACTTCCAGATATCTCTATTGTATTCTTCAATAGTTCTATCTGATGAGAAGAAACCAGCCTTAGCGATATTTACAAGCATCTTACGAGCCCATCCAAGGCGGTCCTCATAATCCTTATATGCCCTTTCCTTTGTTGCGAAATAATCATCAACATCAGGGAATGTCATGAACCAGTCTTTGTTAAGGAGTTCGTTATAAAGTCTCTGTAAGTTCTCCTTATTACCGATCTTCATCATTTCTTTTCCTACGATGAAGTCTACAGCTTCCTTGATAACAGGATTCTTCTTGTAGTAATCCTTTGATACATAAGATGCATCAGCATATCTCTTGATAACTGTATCTGAATCTTCACCGAAGATATAGATGTTATCTTCTCCAACGAACTGAGCAATTTCAACGTTTGCTCCATCCATTGTACCAACTGTGATGGCACCATTTAACATGAACTTCATGTTACCTGTTCCTGAAGCTTCCTTAGAAGCAAGTGAGATCTGTTCTGAGATATCAGCAGCTGGGATAACCTTCTCAGCCTTTGATACGTTGTAGTTCTCAACCATAACAACTCTGAAGTAAGGAGCTACATCTGGATCATTTGCTGTAAGTTCCTGAAGGCAAAGGATAAGGTGAATGATATCCTTAGCGATTGTATAAGCTGGGGCAGCCTTAGCTCCGAAAAGCATTGTGATAGGAGTTGTTGGCTTCTTTCCTGCCTTGATCTCTAAATATTTATGAATAGCATAGAGGCAGTTAAGCTGCTGTCTCTTATACTCATGAAGTCTCTTAACCTGAACGTCGAAGATAGAATTCTCATTTAATTCCATTCCGTCTGTTCTCTTAAGGAAGTTCTTTAAGATCTTCTTATTTTCAGCCTTTACTGAAAGGAGATCATAAAGTGTCTTTTCATCATCGATATACTCAAGAAGATTCTCAAGCTCTGTAGCATCATTCTTAAATCCTGTTCCGATATGTGCTTCGATGAACTTTGTAAGATCATGATCACAGTGAAGGAGCCATCTACGGAATGTGATACCATTTGTCTTGTTGTTAAACTTCTCTGGATATAACTTATAGAACTTGTTTAATTCTGTGTTCTTTAAGATTTCTGTATGAAGGTAAGCAACACCATTTACGCTGTGACCAAAATGGATGTCCATATGAGCCATGTGTACTCTTTCGTCTTCATCAATGATCGCTACTGATGGATCATCGAACTTCTTAACAACAATGTCATTAAGCTTCTTGATGATAGGAACGATAGCTGGAGCAACCTTTTCAATGAACTTGATAGGCCATTTCTCAAGAGCCTCTGCAAGGATTGTATGGTTAGTATATGCACATGTATTTGTTACGATCTCAACAGCCTCTTCGAACTTGATTCCTTCCTTGTCAAGGAGTCTGATAAGTTCAGGAATTACCATTGATGGATGTGTATCATTGATCTGAACAGCAACATAATCTGCAAGGTCATGTAAGTTAGAACCTCTTTCCTTAGCTTCAGCAATGATGAACTGTGCAGCATTTGATACCATGAAGTACTGCTGATATACACGAAGAAGATTTCCTGCTTCATCACTGTCATCTGGATAAAGGAAAAGTGTAAGGTTCTTCTTAATTGCTTCCTTATCGAATGAGATTGAATCCTTCTTTACGATGCTTTCATCTACTGAATCAATATCGAAAAGGTGAAGTTCATTTGTTCTGTTTTCATAACCTGTTACAGCGATATCATAAAGAGTTGACTTTACCTTGAAATCGCCGAATTCAACTGTGTAATTTTCTTTTCTCTTTGTAAGCCAGCTATGATCATCGATCCATGGATTGATTGTTTCCTTCTGAAGATTCTTCTCGAATACCTGCTTAAAAAGTCCAAGGTGGTAGTTAAGTCCGATACCATCACCGTTAAGACCAAGTGTTGCAATAGAATCAAGGAAGCAAGCTGCAAGTCTTCCAAGACCACCATTACCAAGTGATGGCTCCTGCTCAACCTCTTCAATAAGAGTAATTGACTTACCGTTAGCGCTAAGCTCATTTGCTATTGCATCATAAATTCCAAGATTAATAAGGTTATTGCTAAGAAGCTTACCAATAAGGAACTCAGCTGAGATGTAATAAAGCTTCTTCTTACCATTTGTACTAACACGCTTCTCTGCTTTTTCCTTTGTGAGAAGAAGAAGAGCTGCATAGATTTCTTCGTCAGTACATTCAGCGATTGTCTTGTTGAAATGTTTCTTTAAGTAATTCTCTAACATTATCCAAACTCCCTTTTATATAATATTTCTAGCCCTAAATCAGCCGCTTATTTCTTGTCTTTTTTCTTTGTTATCTTTTTTGCTTCTGCAGACTTAGATGTATTTCTGACAGGTATTTCCCTTTTTCTGCCATAAAGTTTTGACAGCATAGCCAATTTTTTTACCATGTCATTTGTGAATTCACCCTTCTTCATACGCCACTTCCAGTTAGTACCGATTGTTGAAGGAAGGTTCATTCTCGCATCACTATCAAGTTTAAGTACATCCTGCATCTGCCAGATTACAGTGTTCGCTACGCTTCCATATGCCAGACGAAGAACATTATCAAGAAGTTCATCCTCTGTATGAGCCCCTACGTAGTTATAAGCATACTGTTTTGAGCGTTTATCAATAGACTTATAATAACTCTTAAGTGTGTCATTATCATGAGTTCCACCATACACAACAAAATTCTTAGTATAATTCTGTGGAAGGTGTTCATTATCAGGATTCTGGTCAAAAGCAAATTCAAGTATCTTCATTCCAGGGTATCCTGTCTTTTCAATAAGTTCCTGAACCTCTGGAATAACAACACCAAGGTCTTCAGCAATTATCTCAGCATCACCCTTAGCACTGTCGATAGCCTTTGTAAGCTTTTCTCCTGGTCCCCATTCGAACTTACCATGCTTAGCACTTTCATTTACAGGAATTGTATAATATCTTACAACACCGATGAAGTGATCGATTCTTATGATGTCATAAAGCTTTGCGGAACCTTCGATTCTCTTCTTCCACCAAGCGAAGTCATCCTCTTCCATCTTCTTCCAGTCATAAATAGGATTTCCCCATTTCTGACCTTCATCAGAAAATGCATCTGGAGGTACACCTGCTACAAGAACCGGTCTTCTGTCCTCATCTAAAAGGAACAGTTCTGGATTTTTCCAAACATCTACGCTGTCTAACGCAATATAGATAGGAATATCACCAATGATGGCAATACCTTTCTCATTTGCATATTTCTTTAAGCTGTCCCACTGCTTGTAGAATTCATACTGGATGAATTTCCAGAAACCAATTTCCTCTGAAAGAGCTTTCTTGTAAGAAATCATAGCCTTTCTCTCGCGGAATCTGATATCCTCATCCCACATGAGCCATTCATGATTGTCAAAATGATTCTTAACAGCCATGAAAAGCGCATAATCATCAAGCCATTCACGATTTTTCTTCTCGAAGTATTCCTGTGCCTCATCATGCATGTCTTTGCTGTTTTCATAAGCTACGCGGAGAACTTTATATCTGTAATTCCAGATTTTCTCATAATCTACATTTGCTTCATCATTCCCAAAATCATAGCCCTTAAGATCTGATTTTTTAAGTAATCCATCTTCAATAAGCATATCCAGATCGATAAAATATGGATTACCCGCAAATGAAGAACATGCCTGATATGGGCTGTCTCCTAAACTTGTTGGTCCGATTGGAAGCACCTGCCAATAACTCTGTCCAGCCTTTGCTAACTGATCAACAAAGTGATATGCCGCTTTACCCATTGTTCCAATACCGTATGGAGATGGAAGACTGGTAATTGACAAAAGTATGCCAGCGCCTCTTTGTTTAAGTCTTTCTTTCACGTTTTCCCCTCTTTCATAATACCGGCTCGTAAGCCGGAAACGTTTTCGATTTAAGTCAACTCTAACAAATTTTTAAAAGAGCGTATATATCAACTTTATGGCATTTAGTATAACAAAACCAACTTTTACTTAAAAATTTAAATTAAAAAAGTACTTCTCAAAAAAGTCCTCCCACCCCTTTAAAACCACAAGAAACCGCGCCTTAATGGGATTTGGCTCAGTTTGAAGAAACTCCCCAACTCTCTTTAGGCGCGGTCATATATCTCAAAAATTTAAATGACTAAAAATTTACATTTTCATAACATTTTTCCAATATTAAGTTAGTGATACTCTCCATCAAAATTAAGGACAGCCACATCACGCACTTCATCCAAAGCCTTAATCTTTTCTGTAAAATTAAGGTTGCCTTTTCTTATCTGAAGCTGTACCGTTAGTTCTGTATCTTCACTTCTTTCAACCTTAGATCTGATATTATATTTAAGGTCCGATATTTCTCTTATGATCTTTCCTTCTCCATCAGCTCCGTTATAATGAACTATCATTACATAAGTCTTTCCTGTGGCATTTCTTCTGCCAAAGATCACGATCACTATAAACATTATGATAAAGGCTGCAACCGCAAGAATATACATACTTGCTCCCGCAGTAATACCACATGTAATAGCCCAGAAAAGGTACATAAGATCCAGTGGTTCTTTTATGGCTGTTCTGAAACGTACAATAGAAAGAGCACCTACCATACCAAGAGAAATAACGATATTGGTGCTGATAGCAAGCGTTACCATACAGGTAAGCACACTCATACCAATAAGGGTTATGGCATAATTTCTGCTATATACAACCCCAGAGAAATATTTCTTATAAACAAAATAGATTAAAATTCCCATTACAAGTGCAAATAAAAGATCTAATGCAATGGTAAGCGCAACTCCAGGTGTTATGGCCTGTTGAAATGCATCTGAATCTTTTATGATATCTTCAATAGACATATCTTTTTCCTCCCTACTCAGCTTTCTTTCTCATTGTATTTTCCAGTCTTTTCTCAAGACACATTACATATTTCGAAGCAGACACATATGTTGAACTTCTTATATCCAGCATATCTCTAATTATCTGCGGCAGAAATTCCGTAAATTTAACTTCCAGTATAAGAGTTTGTGGCGGCATCACATTATATGTATCCAGTTTATCACTGAATATTTCTCTAGTGGCGCCTGCACTTCTGATGTTTTCATCAAAAGTGATCCTCACATCCCCATATTCATATACAAATGGCACTCTGTCATAATCAACAATTACTACGGGTTTAAGATTATTGGATACCAGTTCGAAATAAAAATCCTTACATAAGGCTTCTTTTCTATCAAGAAGAAATCTGTAATCTTTATCATAAACCTTGTAATATTCCTCTTTTGTAAGAGACACCGATGTTTTCTGGATATATTGTCCCTGTTTCGCCTTTCTTTCCAGCATAATGAAACCATCTTTATAGTTATAGATCCTTATCCTGAATTTTGCACGAGCTGCGGTTCCCGCCATCTTATCCATTATGGCAGATTCTTTCTCATCATCAAAATAAAGACTCCTTATAAGATATCCTGTTTCACCAGCATTTTTATCAAGAGACATCAGTGCTTTAAAACGTTGTTTTAATACATGTGCCTCTGATTCTGATATCATATATTTTAGTTCATGCCGGAATTTTCTAACGATCTCCTCAGCCATTATTCACCCTCCAGCTTTATAGAACCATCCGAATCCACATAAAAACAGATACATCCAAAAATCTTTCCTTCCTCACCATAATAAACATCAAAGGCAGTACACTTATTACCTTCTGCATCAACAGCTTTTACTTTTATAAAATACTGTCCCGGTTCTAACTTTTTATCATATGTTATCTGCCCAAGGAATAAGTTCTTCTCACTTATTATAGGATTGTTAAACTCAAAATTATTGGCCACTTCTACTTCATAGGAAATCTCACTGCCTGCAAAATGGTAGGATGAATCCCATTCAAATACTGTTTTCCCATCAATGACTTCAGGTTTTCCAATATAAAATGGCATTGGATTTTTTAGAGATTCCTTATAAAGCGAATAGTTATACTCCAGTTCGTCATCAATCTTTGAAAGCATGTCATCATATTCGGCTTCAGTAAGAGGCTCATATAATTTATCTGCATCTCCAAAGCAGTAAGGTCTAACTATATCTGCATAATATTCTGCAAGTCTTTGGACCTTTCCACCGTGAAAATCCTTGTAGATATATTCTATCTTACTATCAAGAAGCTTTCTAAACTCTTCAGATTTAAGGACTTTCTGGAACAATACATTTGACCAGTAATTACTTATTCCATATTCCCATCCAAATGCCTCCTTGGAATATAAAGACATATCGTGCTTATTTAATGCCCACTCATATCTTCTAAGTCCCGCATCACAGTCCCAGTTGATAAAATACCATTTATCTATATTGGATGGACTATAAAGTAATGTATTTCTACTCTGGGTATCTACATTTCCTGTAATGATATTAAATGCCATCCACATAGCAAGGTTATCTTTGTCAAACCATTTGTCTAAAAGATCATCCCCATCCATTGAGTTGCTGTTTACATCTTTAAGCATCTCTTTTAATTTTGAATGATCATTACTTCCTTTACTTTCCAGATAATAGCTGAACTTTTCCTCATCATATAAAGGATCTGTAGCAAGTCTTATATCCTCATAATCATAAAATTCAAACATCTGATTCTCTTTATAAAGATACCCCTGAGGATCAAGACCATGAGCTTTAAGCATCTTCTTATTCGCCTGCTCCACATGTGTATAAAGTCCGTAATCAACAAAGGCAGTATCCGGATTATCCTTGGTTAAATCTTTAACATAAAGATGTACAAATCTGGTTCTTAAAGAAACCATATCAGGAAGTCCTTCCTGCAATTTATACATGATCTTATTTCTAAATCTCAAACCTTCCATCTCATGCTTGTTAAGATTAAGGGTAGTCTGTCCATCAAACATGCCCTGATTATCTTTAATCTTTATCTTATATCCCTTCTGAGGATCCTTGGATGAAGTCTGTCCACGGACTGATACAGTACAATTCGGAGTTGTTCTTCCGTATCCTAATTCTCCTTTAACAGGACCGGTTTCATCTCCCACCTGAAGCACTCCATTTACTTTATATCTATCCAGTCCCTGCTCTGTATAATAGTCAGTAGAATAGGTATTAACTTCCTGCCACGTATGATCTGTACTATCTGAAGAATTACCTTTTGATACAGTAAGATACATGGTGATGACTTCATCTTCGTCTTCAGTGTAAAGAGCCATATTGTCTTTTAATCTTGCTTCAGTAGGAGAAGCCTTTTCTACAGCTCTGTCTTTTTTATCCTCTTCCTGTTGTTCCTTATATCTGTCCGGAACCTTTATTCCAACACACCCCCAGGTTAAAAATACGAAGGATAAAGATAAAAGCCCTGCTGTAAACCTTTTCAATTTACTATTTCTTTTCATATCATTCTTCCTCTTCTCTAAGAATGTCTTTTCTATATAGATTTCTGTAAACCCTTTCACATTTATCTGCAAAACGGCTCATAATACCATCGACTTCCTCATTTTTAATAGGCTGACGGCTTAATACATTTTCTAAAATCTTCGCTAAGAATCTCTTTAGCTGAACTAAAGAAACTACAGCAAAAAGGAAAGAACCCAGTAAAAAACCAAAACCGTACCATTTTATATCTAAAAACAGAGTTGCAAATGTACCACCAAAGGAAAAGAACATAAATACCGCTCCGGATATAAGAGCTCCGCTATTATCTGCAAAATAAAGCTGGATCAGCATTGTAGCATTTCCAATGGCATAGAATGCATATGCACAGCAAAGTACATTATATATTCCCAACATATCATCATTAAATCCCATAGGCATTTTCGGTATCAGAAATGTTCCTATGATGATAAAAAGAAGGGTTGAAAAAAACTGTTTTAAAAATGTATATGATAACTCACGAGTAAGAGTCTGTTCCATCTCTATACGAGCCTGCTCAATATCTGAATAAGTCATTTCAGAATTCAGCAGTCCAAAGAAATTCCTGTATTTAGGATAAAATTCAACTTCTACACTCGTAACAAAATTAATGGTGGTTATAAGTATGGAAAGGAAACTGAGCAGTGCCGGCACATCGTACTGAGGCGCTTCAAAGAATAATCCCTTTACACAGTTATTTATTGGAGAGGACCACATAAGTACAATGTGTCCATATAGTCCGAAAGACATGCAGATTCCAAGGCATCCCAACTCCGGATAGACCGAAAGCCATCTTAAAAATTTCATGGCACTGCATCTTCCACGAGGAAAATATCTTGTAAGAAGCACATAATACCAGAGTCCCATAATACCATATCCTACACACATTGAAGCAAGAAGAGCCATTGTAGTAGGCAGGATATGAAGTCTGACTCCGAATATATATCCCACTATAAGAGAAGCAGCCACTGCCACAAGGAAAGCTTTCATAATCTCACGATAATTCTTAATAGCCGTAAGATAATTGATCTCCGTCCATACAAGTACCAGTTCTCCGAAAAATACATAACAGCAGAATCTTTCACTTAAACTTACACCTGAAAAATGAAGAAACACTCCCCATACAGGACATCCCAGTAAAAGGACACAGGATATGCTTCCATAAAAGGAAGGCATGATGTCTTCCTCCCTTTTCATATAAATGCAATCTGCTATATATCTCGTAGTTACCATGGCAAGTATATTTACCATAACAAGAGAAAAAAGCAGAGTATAAGTCACCATGGCATTTAAAAGACCTAATTCTCCTCTTGTAGCATGAGCCATGATTCCAAGCATTCTGATACCGAGAAGAAGTACGATTCCGAGTATCATAGGACCAGTACATACCAGTCCGGAATATCCATATGCTTTAAGGAGGGCGATGATTCCTTTTTTATTAAACGCTTTCTTAAGTTCAAAACCTATTCCAGCCATCAGGAATTCACCTCCTTATAAAGCTCTCGAAATTTATCTATACTCATTTTCTGGGTATAATACATTCCTGCTCTTTTTCTTCCAGCCTCACCCATTCTAAGTCTCATTTCCTTATCAACACACATATAGACCATTGCATCTGCCAGCTGATCTTTATGCATTGGAGGAACTACTATTCCCGCAGGTCCAAGTCCATCTTCCCCATCCATCAGTTCTCTGCAGCATCCCACATCTGTAGTTACCGCAGGGCGTCCCGCTGCAAATGATTCAAGGACAGAGAGTGGCTGGCCTTCAGATATACTGGTTAAGATCGTGAAATCAAACTTAGGCATATATTCTAAGACATTTACAACACCGGTAAAGATTATATCTTTAACCCCAAGCTGTTTGATAAGTCCAAGACATTCTTCATTATATTCAGGGTCATCCACATCCCCTAATATAAATAGTCTCGCATTACTGACTCTGTTCTTTACTTCTGCAAATGCATATATCATGGTCTTAATATCCTTAATCTTCGCAATCCTGACTACTGCTCCAATATCTATAAAACCATTATCCTCTTTAACAGGAATATCTTTAAATCTGTCAAAATTAATGCCATTCGGGGTTACCAGTTGTTTTTCAGCAGGACATCCAATATCCTGCTGGATCTTCATTGCATTTTTGAATAAACATGTGACCTTTGCCGCATAATTATAAGCACATGAAGAAAACTGATAAAACAGGTCTATCCACTGCTGTCTAAGATAAGAAGGCACCCATTTAGCAGATAACAGTTCTTCTTCCCTTTCTCTTGTATAAATGCCGTGTTCCGTTACAATAAATGGCTTCTCAGTTTTCCAGCTGGCTAAAGCCCCCAGAAGTCCCGCATATCCCGTCGATGCAGAATGATAAATATCCGCCTCCGGAATATCACTGGTAAGCAGATAAAGTTCAGGCAAAAGCATCGATCTTACATTAAAGAAAAAACTTGAAAATGATATAAAGGGATATTTTTCTTTACACTCTTTAATTATCACACTAAAGAATTCATCGCTCATTAAAACCGACATAGGATTTGCCTTTTTTACATTAAAAAGGTTAAAAAGCACATCCCATTTAACCTTTTCTCCTGTAAACAGGTTACTCAGTTCTTCTAATTCGCTATGAGAAAGATCCGGATGTTTTCTTTGTTTTTTATCCATCTTTATATTAAGTGCTGTATCAAGGAACAGTTCTTTTGTCTCCACTACATTTTCAGGCAGAGTAAATTTAAATTTTCCCTTCTGCCCCTCACTCGCTCCGATGGTCCAAAGAGAAAATTCTGTATCCGGCATAGCCTCTATATAATGATGTGTCCAGCTTGAAACGCCACCAAAAACATATGGATAGCAGCCCTCAAGTATCATACAGACTCTCATATGATTCATCTCCTACTTAAATTCGATCTTTAAATGGTCACTTGTTGCATTTATAAGATAGCAACCTTCCGCCTGCTTATATGCAGTTCCTCCGGCAACATTTACAATTTCCTTATCTGTAAGCCTCAGTAAAAATGATGCATCTCCAGCATATCCTCCCAGATTTACCTCCAGACAGTCATTTTTATAGATTCTTTCAACTGAAAGCTTTGTATATTTAAGCGTAGCATCTCCCATCTCAGACCCTGTACACTGCCTTATATCAGGAACAGATACTTTTAAGAAATCCAGATATTCATTGAACCACTCTACATTTTTAGCCCAGCCTGCCTCAGCACCTCGGTCCGGGTCTAAAACATCATCCGGATGAAGGAAATGGGACTGAACATAATGAAAATTCAGTTCTGAAAATGCTGTATAATACATATATTCATCCATATCACAACCTGACACAATTCTAGGAGTCTCTATAACATTATTTTCTTCATCTATCCCAAATTCCTGGGTACAACTGTTAACATCTGCATCCGGAAGATAAATACTTGAAATAATGGTAATATCCTTATCCGCATTAAGGAGAGCTTTCTTACCTTCTTCAGATATGATATTTGAAGGAGGTACATAAACTCTAAAAGTTTCATTTGGGAATAACTGATCTGAAAAATCCTTTAATTCCGTAATAGCTTCAACAATGCTCTTTGAATCAGGCCATAATTTATATGTGCCGAACTGCATGTCATCATCTATACCTTTTATACATAAAGGCTGATGGTTATATCCATGAAGTCCTAATTCTCCACCATTGTTAAGAAGCATATTTCCAAACATCAAGAAACGGGCTGTAGCATAATTTCTCTTAAATGGTGCATTTACATTATCGTTATAATCCTCAATGATAAAACCGGTATGAACAATACCATACTCTTTTTCCCATTTGATCACCTGTGGCAGCCAGTAATTGGCATAAAATGTAGCAATATCAACCCCATAATCCCTCATGATATAAGTGGAATCACCACTAGGTACCGGTGACGGAAAATCATCGATATAATAAGAAGAGGCATTGATCACCGGGTAAATGCATACATCATCTAACATACTGTAAGCAAGGCAGTAAAAACCTCTCTGGAATTTATCTGTCATTGTATAATTCATGATAACTGTCTTACCACTGCCAGATTTATATCCCCATAAAAGAGGCACGCTTCCATCCTCTGAAGCCACAACTCTGTCACAGTCTTTTGAAAGCTGGATCCCTAAAGAGATATCAAGTCCATCCTCTTCTCCATCAAGAGAGAATTTAAAATTCTTTTTAACATATGAACCTATCATCCTCTCATCAAGAAGCGTTATCCCTTTGATCTTTGTATAACCCGCGCAGCTCTCTATGCCAAGTCTTGGAAAAAGTGCTTTAAATACCGTTCCCACATAAGGTGTGGTATCACACATAAGATGTCCTCCTGTGAGGATCCATCTGGACAAGGTTTCTGCCCCGTCTTCCATCTTATCCCAATCACTAAAAGATATTACAACATTCCTGTAATTATAAAGGTCTGTATCCCAATCCACCTCGGTTACATCCTTCTTGTCATAAGGAATCTTCATCTGCTTAAGGACTATCTCCATCTCTGGAGTTATCTCTAAGGTATTTACATCTTCTTTATCAACAATAAGCAGACATTCTGCTGTAGTTTTTACATCTTCTGTAAAGGAATAATCTCCATTTACTTCTCCTCTGTTATCATCAAGAACAACTCCTCTTCTTTGAAGAATCACGAGAAATGTAAATATAAATATAGCCACTACAGGAACCGCTACCCTGTTCCATCCTGTATTATTTTCTTCTTTATCTTTCTTAAAATGGATTTTCATATTCACCCTTCCAGAATTTATACCAGGCCTTTCCCGCCTTAGAGAGATAGATATCTTTTTCCTTAACAGTTTCTATTACCTCTAACGCCAGTTCATCATTGGAAGTCTTATGAGCATAAGCCATATATGCCATATAACACTTCTCATCCTCAGGCCAGCTGCATCTGATAAGTTCCAGCAGCTTATCCATATTTTTAAGTCTTCCTGTTTCTATCCTGTTGGTAACAAACATAAGCCAGTACTTCTTATTGTCTTTCACATATCCCAGCATTTCCACTAGGGAATCATCAAATTTCTCCTGGTATATCTCATATACAGCACCGGAGATAAGACCACTTCCCATATATTTATCGATTATCGTTATATATTCATCCAACAGCTTGATATAGCCCTTGCTAGGCATATTTACTTTTTTAGTAACTAATTCAACTGTGTTTTCTTTTTCTCTGACAGTTTTTTCAAACTCATCAATATCTACTTCTTTTGCAGGATCTATCTCATCAAGTCCTCTTATCTCCTTCATTCTCGCTTCAAGTTCCCCTAATTTTGCTTCATAACCAGTCTGGATCGCGATCATAGAAGTAGTGGCATAATGAGATAATTCTGTATCACTGGAAAGGCTGGCACTTTCAAGGACAGAAACATATTCCTCCGGATTTCCTTTTAATATATCCATGATAAGGCTTCTTCTGGTGCCTGAGCCATTCATTTCCATAGCTTCTTCCAAAGGTATAACATCAGTATTTTCGCCACTTACAGGCAATATGATCTTTTTAAACCTTAGATCATCAACTTCTAACTTCTCATAACCCGTTTCCCTGGTAGAATAGATCTTTTTTTTCTGAAGCCACTGTTCTATAAATAAGACCATCGCTCCCACATAAGGCACAAGAATTACAAAAGGCATAAGATGTTCCCTGGTTTTTACAATATCAAGTTTTAGCAGAACCGCCACAAGTATACATATCAACATGTGACCCCAAATGAAAAAGATCATTTTACATCCTCAAACACAAATTCTCTTTCCGCAAGTCTTTCCTTAACAACGTTCGCCCCAGCTTTTCCTGTCTGAAGTAAAAGCAGCCAGATAGCATCATCAGAGCCAATTCCTAAAATATCATTATTTCTTATAACACCTTGAAGTCCCGTCTCAACTGCCTTTATATTACCTGGATCATGTATATCCACTTCAGACCTTACAGGAATAAGCCTGATCAAGGTATAGTCCATAAAATTCTTTAAACTCATCTGCTTATAGATTTCTAGTGTTTCACAAAACTTATCTTTACTCAGCACATGAGTTCCTTCTATAAATCTATCTTCTCTTTCCTGTTCTGAAACAGCTCTTGCAATAGAAGCCGAGATAAGTCTTGAAATTATAAATAATTTATTATGGAATTCATTATTCATCTGACTGTCTTTTGCATGGATTATCTGGACCATGGCACGAAGTGTGTCACCTTCCATAATAGGACAGCAGTAAGCCGGATAATCCGGGAGACATTTACTATTGATAAATGACTCTCCCTTAAGGATTTTTTCAGTCATCTGAGGAAATGCCCTTAAATCAAATGATTTACTCAGATTACCATTTTCCTGTTTTGAACATACTACCAGTCTCGCAAATATATTACCTTCATACACGTTATAAATTGCGATGGAATTATTCTCCAATAATTTTTCTAACACCTGAATCCCTTCAAAATAAACCTCTTCAGGCTTCATTGAATCTAATCTTTGAATAGCTCCATAGATCTTTCCGTAGCTGTCCGTATAGCCTATGATCTGACTATTATACTGTTCAGCACTTTTTAAAACATCTTCATATGTCTTATTTAGGAATTCATATTTTTTCTCTAATACTCTTCTTTCCTGTTTTGCCTCTCTCTTTTCATCTTCATGCTTATCTTTTCCATAACCAGATACAGCACCAAGAAGGAAATAGGACACAAAAGGAAGCCAGTTCATTACGTTAAGTAAAAGGATCTGCCAAGATAAGGTCTTATGGCTCATTATGAGATAACCAATGCTAGCAAGAGAAGCCGATAAAAGACCAGGCATAAGTCCATTCATGGACCCGATGATAGTAACAGCAACCATCCTGAAATCAATAAATCCCAGAACTGCATTTCCACTAACCCGTCGATTGAGCCATTCCGCTATAAAAGCAAGGGAAAGGATCTCAAAACCCACACGGGTCGCTTCGCCAAATTTACGAAGTTTTTCTTTTTTTTCTTTTTTAATATTATTTTTCTTTATATCTTCATACCGTTTTTCATATATGACCGGTAATTCTTTCCATAGATTATGTTTTGGATACCAGCCATATTCTGTTCTTGCCACTTCTGAACTTTTTATAATAGGCTGTATCACGATGTCATTTTTATAAAATACATTCACATCCGGCTGCACTTTCTGGATATTTTCATATATGATCTCAAGATTACATACATTTCCACCAGAAAGATCCATCTCAGTATAATCAGCTTTAGGCGGAAGATCAGCAATACGCTCGATAAGCTCCCCTAAATCCTGATCATTTAAAAAATCTGTATCTTCAAGTCTTCCACCTGAAAATACAATTTTTTTATTTAATATAGCTTCATCCACCCAGGAACTGAATTCCCAGTCATTTTCTTTATCAGAATATAGTCTTGGGACCCTTAGAGTCACTACCTTTATATCATCCGTGGACGCGCTGATATACCCCATCCTTTCTCCAGTCATAAGAAGCATTCTTCTGTTTCTGAATCTTATATCAGCATCTTTTACCTCACGGTAAATATCATTTGTCACCACCTGAGTAAAAAGAGGAACATTATATTTTTTTGCCAGATGAAGATTTTCCTCAAGATCCTCAAGTTCATCATAGAAACGCTTTGCTCCATCCAAAGCCTTAGAAAAATAAACTATCATTCCAAAGGAATAGGATTTAAATAAAGTCTCTAAACTTTTGCCTTTTCCGGAATCAAATACACGAACAAAAGACAGGCCTCTTATCCTGTCTAAATTTTCTTTTATTTTTTTATCCTGTTTTTCACGCTCATCGGATTCTTCATTATAAAGAATCAAAAGATTTTCTTTGTTATCTAACCCCGCCACCGTCTCAAAAAACTGTGCCGATAACCTTGTAATGTTTCCAGTAAATAGTATATTCATAATTTTTCGTCCCTCTCCCATCTAGGACTAAAACCAACTTACTACTTATATAAAACTACCCTCCTTATAGCCAAGGAGGGTAGTTATTCTCTTTTTTTTAGTTTGAAAGAGCTGCTGTAATGATCGCCATAGAATATACTTCAGATGCTGTACATCCTCTTGAAAGATCATTAACTGGTGCATTAAGACCAAGAAGTATCGGTCCGAACGCTTCGAAATTTCCCATTCTCTGTGCAATTTTGTAACCAATGTTACCTGCATTGATATCAGGGAAAATAAATGTATTTGCATGTCCTGCTA
>DFFQ01000222.1 GCA_002371025.1 Lachnospiraceae bacterium UBA3772
TTCATGTCGTGCTGTCGCACTATACCCCCGCAAATCCAAAAGCCCCCTTGTAAGCAAGCTTACGGGGGCTTTTGGATTTGCGGGGGTGCATTGCTCGTAGCATACGCAAAAGAATCATCACGTTAGGGCTATTAGGGAAAAAACGTGATGATTCTTAACACATTATATAAGGAGGGAATATGTAATTTAATTAACTATTACTTACTCTTCTTTCTTGTTACTACGTCGAATGCTACTGCGATGATGAAGATGACACCCTTTACGATATACTGTACGAATGCATCAATACCAAGTAAGTTCATTCCGTTTGTAAGTGACATGATTACAAGAGTACCAATAATAGTATTTGTTACTTTACCAACACCACCGCTAACTGCTACACCACCGATGTATGATGATGCGATAGCGTCCATTTCGAATGCGTTACCAGCCTGTGGAGAAGCTGACATAAGTCTTGATGTGTAAAGTATACCAGCTACTGCTGCAAGTACGCTCATTGAGCAGAATGCAAACATTGTAACGTTCTTAACATTAACACCTGAAAGTTCAGCTGCCTGATCATTACCACCAATACCATAAATGTAACGACCAAGTCTTGTCTTATTAAGCATAATGCTGTATCCAAGAAGAATAACAGCTACGATAACTGCTGACCAAGGAATACCCTTTGCCTTAGCAAGAACTGTAACTACTGTCATGATAGCTACTGATGCAAGAACAAGTCCTGCTATGAATCCTGGAGTTGAAACAACCTTGAATCCATATTTCTTCTTATTCTTTCTTGCCTTTACCTGTGAATATACGATTGCTGCAATTCCGATTGCACCAATGATCATTGTTACAAGATGTAACCCTGTTGAATTAGGGACGTCTGGGATAAAACCATTATTTAATGCATTAAAAGTCTTATCTTTAACTACAACTGTACCCTGTTTTAAGATTATACCAAGAAGTCCTCTGAAGATGAACATTCCGGCAAGTGTTGTTACGAATGCAGGAACACCGATTCTTGTTACTAAGAATCCCTGATAAAGACCTATAATAAGTCCAAGTAAAAGAACTGCTGGGATTACAAGATATACTGAAATACCCCATGAAAGCATTAATGCACATACAGCTCCGCTGAAACCTGCTACATAACCAACTGAAAGATCGATATGCTTTAATATGAGAATTATTGTCATACCTATTGCAAGAACTGCAACATAAGCAGCCTGGTTAAAAAGGTTTGATATATTATTTGCTGATACAAATTTACCATCTGAAGCAATTGAGAAAATGACTATGATAGCTACCAGAACTATATACATCATATAATCTCTTAAATTTGCTTTTATTACACGACCGAATTCTGAACCACCCTGGCTCTTCTTATTATCTTTTATCTCAGTCATTGTTTAGTCCTCCTTTGATTTAATGGCAAGAGCCATAACTTTTTCCTCAGTAGCTTCTTCACGAGAAAGCTCACCTGTGATAGTTCCTTCGCTCATGACATAAAGTCTGTCGCTCATTCCAAGTACCTCCGGGAGTTCCGAAGAGATCATTATGATACTCATTCCCTGTTCAACGAGCTTATTCATAAGTGTATAAATTTCGAACTTAGCTCCGACATCGATACCTCTTGTAGGCTCATCCAGGATAAGAACCTTTGGATGAACGAACATCCACTTGGCAAGCTGTACCTTCTGCTGGTTACCACCACTAAGATTTCCTACCTTCTGCTCTATGCTAGGAGCCTTGATATTAATAGAATCCTTATAGTAATTAGCAACCTTTATTTCTTCATTATCATTAACAAAAAGTCCATCTTTAAGTTCATCAAGATTAGCAAGGGTTGTATTATATTTAATGTCCTGAATAAGAACCAGTCCATTACCCTTTCTATCTTCAGATACATATGCCAGTCCACTCTTTATCGCCTGACGCGGACTCTTAAATCTGTGCTTCTTACCATCAAAAGTAAATTCACCAGATGTTATCTTATATTTTGGTGTATTACCAAATATACTAAGGGCAAATTCTGTTCTTCCTGCTCCCATGAGTCCCTGAAGGCCTACAATTTCACCTTCTCTTACCTGCATGCTTACATTATGAAGAATCTCTCTTCCCTTTGCTGGATCATAAACTGTCCAGTCTTTAATATCAAAAACCACCTTACCAGGTTCTTTTTTCTCTCTGGTTGGATAGATATTGTCGATTTCACGTCCGACCATGTTCTTAATTATGTCAGACTCCTTAACACCCTGTACTCCATTCTCATGGCAGTCCATAGTACATATTGTTGATCCATCTCTAAGTACTGTGATTGAATCTGCAATAGAAATAACTTCTTTAAGCTTATGAGAAATCATGATACAGGTTACGCCCTGCTCTTTTAATTCTTTAATGAGCTGCAATAAGTTTTCAGAATCATCTTCATTAAGAGAAGATGTAGGCTCATCAAGAATAAGCAGTTTAACATTCTTACTAAGTGCCTTAGCAATTTCTACTAACTGCTGTTTTCCTACGCCAAGGCTTTTAATCTTAACTGAAGGATCCACATCAAGCTTAACTCTCTTAAGCTGTTCCTGTGCCTTCACCATAGTCTCATTCCAATCTATGGTTTTGCCATGCATTATCTCATGACCGAAATAAATATTTTCGTAAACACTAAGTTCTGGAACAAGTGCAAGTTCCTGATAAATGATTGCTATGCCTTTTTCTTCGCTGTCTGCTATTCCTTTGAAGTGCTGTACCTCACCGTTATATAAAATGTCTCCTGTATAGGATCCATAACCATACACGCCAGAAAGGACTTTCATAAGGGTTGATTTTCCGGCTCCGTTTTCGCCGCAAAGGCAATGTACTTCGCCACGTTTAACTTTTAGATTGACATTATCGAGAGCTTTTACTCCAGGGAATTCCTTGGTTATCCCTCTCATTTCCAAAATGTAATCGTCCATTCTTTAATTCCTTTCCTTGTTTTTTTTACAAAGGAGTGGCATAAGCCACTCCCTTATTTATGTTTTCTTAAAATTATTTAGCCTGATCGATATCGTCCTGAGTATAGTAACCTGAATCTACAAGTACTTCCTTATAGTTATCCTTTGTAACAACTGTTACATCTGTCTGCTTAGCAGGAACATCCTTAGCACCATTGTTATATGTTGTAGCTGTTTCAGGTGTTGTATTCTTTAAGATAGCTGCTGCCATTGCACATGAATCTGCTGCAAGAATAGATGTATTCTTAAATACTGTCATGTTCTGCTTTCCGTTCATGATGTAGTTAACTGAAGCAACTTCAGCATCCTGACCTGTGATCACATAAGTCTTAACATCACCGTCTGCTGCGAATGCATCAGCGATTGATCTTGCTGTACCATCGTTTGGAGCAAGGATGCATACATCACCCTTCTTAGAAGCATCGTTAGCTGTAAGATGAGCTTCAGCCTTTGACTTAGCAACGTTGAAATCCCAATCTGTTGTTATCTGACCAATGATCTTAGCTTCTTCATCTCTTGTAAGTTCAGCCTTATCAG
This sequence comes from Lachnospiraceae bacterium UBA3772, assembly GCA_002371025.1. GTDB lineage: Bacteria > Bacillota > Clostridia > Lachnospirales > Lachnospiraceae > Eubacterium_Q. Next base: position 3,519 of record DFFQ01000222.1, read on the forward strand.
CAAGCTTTTCAGCTTCATCTGAGTTAGCGATTACAAATGTTCCATCAGCGATCTTTGGCTGTAATACTTCCCAAGCTCCCTGGAAGAAAAGGAAAGCATTGTTATCTGTAGCACCACCTGCATAGAGGTAAAGAGGAACTCCCTTTGCTGCTGGAGCGTTGTCAATAAGATACTGACCCTGAGCTCTACCTACTGCAACTGAATCAAATGTTACATAATAATCAACTGCTTCTGTATCTGTAATAAGTCTGTCATAGCAGATAACTGTAATACCAGCATCCTTAGCTTCCTGAACTGCTGCGCCACCTGCTGTTGCATCCTGTGCACAGATGATAAGAACCTTAACACCATCATTGATAAGTGCTTCTACGTTTGTCTTCTCTGTTTCTGCTTTACCCTGGCTGAAAAGAACCTTTGATGAGAATCCCTGTTCTCCAAGGATCTTATCGAACTGCTTCTGATCCTGAAGCCATCTTGGCTCATCCTTTGTAGGTAATACGATACCTACATCTAATCCGCCGTCTTTAGATGTTGTTGTCTGTGTTGTTCCATCTCCAGTCTGATTACCTGCTGCTGTTGATCCACCCTCGCTATTTCCACATCCAAAAAGTGATGCTGTAAGCATTGCTCCACAAAGTAAGAGACTATAAATTCTTTTTCTCATTCAATTACCTCCCTTTAGGTATCAATTTTTCAGTACCGACCCTTAATATCAGGTACAACTTTACTATACCTATTCCACGCCTCTATCAAAATAGTAGATGTTTGACAATCAAATGGACATTTTTTTGTGAAACCATTTTTTCACAATAAAAAATAGCATTTTTTTATCCACAAATAATATTAGACAAAAAAATGCTATCAAAAAAATGCTATGCTATTGATTTTATACAAAAAAATACAGATTAATTATCTTTCTTCTCATCCTTAACATTTAAATATACTTCATCTTTAAGGTGGAAGCCGCTTTCTATTATCACACTATCCATATTTTCTTTCGTTACCATATATGGATTAATACCTATATAGTTAATATTATCACTGCCATTATTAAGTGTTGATGTATATTCCAGAGTTTCACCTTTCGCCAGCTTTACAGCGCTTTCAGCACCAACAGCTGCCAGTTCATCAATTGGTTTATAAACTGTCATATACTGTGTACCCTCCACGATTCTCTGGCAGGCATCAAGATCTGAATCCTGACCTAAAACAATATAATCATCAGCCATTCCTCTTTCTAAAAGTGCAGTTATGACCTGTCCTGCAAGGGCATCATTTCCACACATGATTATATTGGCCCCTTTCACTTTATCAAAATGACTATTTATATAATCGTAAGCTAAATTCTGTTTCCAGTTTTCAATATATGTGATATCAACTATCTTATAACCCTTATCATTTATAGCAGTCCTGAATCCATCATCAACCATGATAACATTGCTGTCTGTTGTAGGACCACTGACCATTATGACATTCTTACTTTTGGGCTCCGCTTTCTCTAAAGACTCACCCATAAGAGTTCCAACCATAGTATTATCAAATGAGATATAAAGATCATAAGAAACATTCTGGATCATTCTGTCATAAGAGATAACTTTAATACCTGCATCCTTCGCAGCTTTAACTTCCTCAGTAAGTCCCTGACAGTCGATTGGAACGATAACTATAACATCAACTCCCTGATCTATGAAATATTTGATCTGCTTCTTCTGTTCTTCAATATCGCCATTGGCACTTTGAATATTAACATCCGCCCCCAGTTCATTTGCCTTAGAAAGGAAGATATCTCTATCTCTTTCCCATCTTTCCATAACAAATGTGTCCATGGTAAAACCTATCTGAATCTTATCTCCGGACTTTTTATTATTTTTCTTTGTATTTGTCTTTCCACATCCTGAAAGAGATAAAATCATTGCTACCACCAATAGTAAACTTACATATCTTTTCATTGTATAACCTCCTTGTACTCCGATGGTGACTTACCAACGTTCTTCTTAAAGATCCTGGAAAAGTAATTCGGATCAGGGTATCCTACTTCAATCCCTATCTCCTTAACACTCAGTCTTCCCTCATCAAGAAGTTCTTTTGCCTTATTAATCCTTATATTTGTCAGATAATCGATGAAATTTGTACCTGTCTCATTCTTAAATAATTTACTGAAATAATAAGAACTTATCCCCATCATCTGCGACATTTCATCAAGAGAAATGTCCTTCCCATAATTCTCGTCTATATATCTTAAAGCTTTTTCAACCGGAGTTCTCTGTATATTCTCCTGAGCCTTGGCAATAGTATTGGTAGCTTCAGCTATTTTCTCAATAAACCAACGTTTAAGAACATTTATATCACTTGCCCCTACCACTTCTTCAAGATAATTGCTTCTTCCATCGAATTTATAGGTCTTGTTTGTCTTTAAAAATGCCTGTCTCTCAGCTCTTAAAACAAAATCTATGACTTTTATCTGTATATCACTGAGTTTTTCTTTATGATACTTTACCATCCAGTTCCAGAATCTTAAAGTTTCATTTTGAGCCACATCTACATCGCCTTTTTCCACAGCCTGAAATAAAGCTTTTTCTGTATCTATAGGATAATCATCTTCATAATCGCAGCCTACCTTAACATCAAGAGCATGAAGCACTGTTCCATTACCTAACTGCAACGCAGAAATGGCTTCGTGATAGGATTCATTCATCTTATCAAACTTCTTTACATCTCCGATCCCTACTTTCATCTCGATATTAATATCGTCTTCAAGATTATGTATCAGATTTCTGATCCTCTCTACCAGTTTTGTTCTATATTCCAAAGGCATTGCTGCTTTATCATATGGAGCGAGTATTATGATCTTATTTGTCATAACCGGTCCCACTACCGCATTCATTTCCACCTTAACAGATTCTTTTATAAGCTCATAATGATCTTCCAGTCGCACACTGGATCCTACTACATTAGAAATATTGCCTGCATATTCCTGTTTTGCTTCTATAACGAGTATATAACCATATTCTTCATTTATTCCCAGAATATCCCTGTATTTTCCGGTAGATTCTCCGCTATCTCCGGCAATAAGAAGAGTATAGATAAGTCCCTTTTCCATAAATGGGATGATAGTCTCTAACTTTTCTTTAATTGTAAGATCTCTTGTTCTTACTTCTCTTCTCTTATCAATGATTCCCATAGCCTTTACAAGAACATTTTCAATATTCTCGCGGCTTACAGGTTTTGAAAGGTACTCCAGAACTCCGATCTTTATTGTCTCTCTGGCATAATCAAACTTATCAAATGCTGTCATTACAATAAATATAACCGAATTATTGCCTTTTCTTATTTCCTTCATGGCATCAATTCCGTTGATACCCGGCATATGAATATCCATAAAGGCTATATCCGGTCTGAATGTTTCAGCTGCTTCTATCACGCTTCTTCCTGTCTTTGCACACTCTATCTCACAGCTGTCACCAAATTTCTCTTTAATTATATATTTTAACGACTCAAGAACTATGCTTTCATCATCTGCAATAAGAATCTTATACATTTTCCGTCCTCTGTTTATTTAGTGGAATTCTTATTACTACTTCAAATCCGCTGTTTTCTCCCGTATGCGGAAATTCCACCACATCTTCCTTATTATAGAATAATTTAAGTCGGCTGATAATATTGATAAGCCCAACTCCGTTACCATTATTATCTCCTTTTTCTTTAACATACGCACCATCTAAGATCTTGGCTTTAAGATCTTCATCCATGCCTTTACCATTATCAGCAACGCTGATCACACAGTTTTCATCCTCTTTATAAACTGAAAGAAAGATCATACCCTTTCCTTCCATATCTCTGATTCCATGATTTACTGAGTTCTCAATCAACGGCTGTATAATCATTTTAGGGATCTGTGTATAGATAAGACTTTCATCGATATCCTTAATAAGTCTTATCTCTCCACCAAATCTTACATCAAGGATTGCCACATAGTAATCCACTAATTTTAATTCATCTTCGATAAGAGTGATACCATCATCCTTCTTAAGATTATATCTAAAGAACTTAGCCACATTTTCTACATATGAACAGGTTTTTGGTGCACCCTCAAGCATAGCTAACTGCATTCCGGCATTAAGAGTATTAAATAAGAAATGAGGATCTGTCTGAGCCTGAAAATATTTCAATTCAGCATCTTTTGCTTTTGCCTCTAACTTTAATTCCCTTTCTCTTATATCTCTCTTCTCCTCAATATTACGCTTCTCATTTTCCATATATTCCTTGATACTGACAAGCATCTTTTTGAAGGTTCTAGAGAGTACCCCTATTTCATCCTCTCTATCCTGAGAGTTTATCTCTACATTAAAATTACCATCCGATATTTCTTTTGCATTTTTTGCAAGTCCTGCAATAGGTCCAGTCACTCTGGACGCAAAGAATGATAGCAGCGTATATGTACAGCATGTTACCAATACAATTATAAGTATACTCGTTATCTCAAGATAATGCATTGATGATTTTACAGCTGCATATTTATCATTATTCAGCTGAAACTGAGCAATGTTTACCGAGTAAAGATAATCCTTTATATAACTGTACATCTTTGTAGCCTTATCGTAACTTTCCTTATATTTCTGGATATTTCCACCACGCTTATTCTGTACAGTTTCATTGGTAAGAACAATGTACTCCTGGGTCATCATTACCAGGTCCTTCTGCATTCCCCAGACCTTTTCATCTATCTCACTATAATTAATATTATCTACTATCTTCTTTAAGTCTTCAATTTTTTTATAGTATTCCTCCATTGATATAGAGCTTTTTGTCAATGCATAATCAGTAAGATTCACCTGAACTTCATCAATCTTATCTGAAAATGAACTGTTGTATTTATTACTTGAATATGCTTCATCATATCCCTTAAGCTCTGCATCAATGATAAGGAAAACTATGATATTAACTATCAGGATGATGGCTATTGTAAGAGCAAATGAAAGGGACAGCTGCCTTCTTACCGAAAGGCGCTTTAATGATTCATTTATTCTTGTTTTTAAGCTACTTTTTTCCATCTTTTTCCATCAATTTTTCATTTACATTTAAAGCATCTATCAGATGTGTTTCAACAGGAATATACGAACTCACAAATCCATTATCAATATATTCTGTTAAAGCATCTACACTTACAACACCTATCTCATCTGCATCCATAGATATTGTAGAATCCACCGTACCATTCTGTATCGCCTGAAGTATACTTTCAGTCGTATAATATCCGATAAATTTAACCCCTGATAATCTGTTATAATCAACCAATGCCTGGTACGCGAATTTAGTCACTGCCGGATCCATGGCAATATAAACATCCGTACCGCTTTCATCATTATAGATCAGATTTCTGATATCTTCCTCCATGGAAAGGGCATCTTCTGAATGTATCATAACAATATCCAGCTGATACCTTCCCGGTTTTCGATTAAGCTCTGACATAACCCCCTGATAAATGCTGTTTCTATCATTTTCAGATGTTGTATCTCTTAAGAGCATCTTTATGTCAAATCTCTCATTTTTATCCGTATTTAACACATAGCTCTCAATCCCATATTTTTTCCCAAGGTCATAATAGTTTGGCCCAACAAAACATTCTCTTGTACTGTTAAATGAATCTGACATTACAGTTATAACAGGTATACCAGAATCTGTAGCTTTTTTTATCAGCTCTCTGGTATCTTTAGTTCCATCACTTTCAAGGATTATACCATCCGGTTTTGAAGCAATCGCCATATTAAGATAATCATTCATACTATATTCAGCACTAAGATTGCTTCCTACAAGCTCTACATATATTCCATCTTCTGCCGCTTTATCTTTTGCTGACTTATACACATTCAGCATAAAGTCATCTGTCATATCTTCTATCAAAAAAGCATATCTTCTGGAATAGTCTGGAAGTTTCTCTTTTTCTCCCACTGTTTTTCCTGCAATAAGCACCCTGCTGATAGTAATAAGTATACATAATGAAAGCAGGATGATGATTATCGCCACATACTTTCCACTTACGACCTTACCCTTATCTCTTGTTTTTCCTTTGTCTTCCAAAGTCTTATCCCCTATCACTCATTCTGCCTATTTAAGCGCAGGATCTTCTACTCCATTTGCCGCAAATGCTGCAGCCCTGTCAATACATGTTCCGCACTTGCCACATGGTTTTTCATTCCCCTCGTAGCATGACCATGTAAGTTCATATGGAACACCAAGTTCCAGTCCCATTTTTACTACTCCCGCTTTATTCATTCCAATAAATGGAGCTTCAATCCTTAACTGATGTCCTGATCCTTCATAGATTGCATCTCCCATAGCCTGATTAAATTCAGGTGAACAATCAGGATAAGCAAATCCAGCAGAATCATCTGCATGGGCACCATAATAGATGACGCTGCAGTCCCTACTTAAAGCAATACTTGCTGCAGATGAAAGAAAAAGTCCATTTCTAAATGGCACATATGTGCTGACCGGTTTTTCACCTTTAGTTTCTTTTATCTGCTCTACATAGCTTTCTTCTGGTATTTCCTCTGTGGATTGTTTTAAAAGAGAACAATTGCTGAATTCAAAAATCTTACTAAGATCAAGGAAGATCTGCTCTACTCCATAATAAGCTGCAACATTTTTTGATGCTTCTATCTCCTTATCATGCTTCTGTCCATAAGAAACAGAAAGAGCAATAACATTTTCCTTTCCAAATCTACTTATAGCTAAAGCGAGAGCTGTTGTTGAATCCACTCCACCGCTTGATAATACTAATGCTTTCATTTTTATATGCCTTTCAGAATTATTTATAAATCACATTATAATCCAAGTTTAAATATTTTGCCATTAAGTCTTTCTTTTATCTCATCATCATGACTTGCAATTATAAGTGTTTTTCCTGCTGTTTTTAACTCTGCTAAAAGACATATCATCTTCTCTTTGGAGCCTTTATCAAGACCCGTTTCCGGTTCATCAAGCACCAGTACATCTGGATCAAGAGAAAGAATAGATGCAAATGCGACCTTTTTCTTCTGACCTCCCGAAAGATGATAAGGAGCTTTATTTCTTAACTCTTCTATACCAAATAAATTAAGCAGATCCCTTACCCTTTCATCCACTTCTTCATCTTTAAGTCCCATCTGCCTTGGTCCAAATGCCACCTCATCATAAACACTCTGGTTAAAAAGCATGACATCAACGTTCTGAAACAGATAACCTATCCTCTTATGGAATAGTTTTGCTTTTCTGTTATCTTTTAAATATTCTTTATTTATAAGTGTCCCCTGGTATTTATAACTTCCCTCATTTAAAAATGATATGCCATTTATTATCCTGAAGAGAGTTGATTTACCCGTACCATTATCTCCTTCTATTATCAGGCATTCCCCTTCTTTTATATCCAGATCTAATCCACTAAAAACAGGGTGCTGTGCTTCAGCGTAGCTAAAGCTTGCACCCTTTATTTCTATAATATTCATATTATTATCAAAGTCCTTCGTAATCATCAGAAAATCCTCTGCAAACCATTGCTTCGTACATCTGCTTATTCATTTCTGTACCTCTTATAAATGTAACACCCATAACACCACCTATAGAATTATATTTCTTATTATTCTTTCCTACAGATCTAAGCTGCAGTGATGTAAGGATATCTGTTATAAGTCTGCCAAAAAGCACGATATATTTCAGCGTAATATCCAAAATAAAGATGAATACTCCTGGAACATGGAGTTTTCTTAAAGCGAAGGTTATATGATTCCACTGAGTGGTATGGTTGAATATACTAAGAACCGTAACACTAAGGAAAACTTTTTCTATCATCCTAAGATAATTATTTATTCCTTCAGGCCGCGAAATAATGGCAAATAGAAGAAATAAAAATGTTAAACCTGCAGCCATAAGCCCAGTCTTAAGTATATTCCATATATCCTTTGCCGGCCAGGTAGCAAGATATAACAACACTCCTGCTGCAATAGCCATAATGATCATCCTATTTTTAACTAAAGCAATCATAAGTATTATAGCAAATGTAAGGAACAACTTAAACAATGCAGGTAGATGCCTTTTCTTCTCATGACCATTCTGAATACGTATCCTTTGGATCACATTCCCCAGTGCTTTTATTGTTTTTAATATAAATATGCCGCCATCTTTAGGCGGCATATAATCTTCTTTTTTACTAAGCCATGTTGGAAGCATCGCTCTTTCTACCTTTCATAGGTATAGATAATAATTTAAAAATGATTATAAGTAAAGCAACACCGATAACTGCTGACAAAATATAAGCAACAGTTTCATTTACACCCTTTAAAGTATAGTCCGGCATCACTGTTTCAAGTGACCATCCATTAAGAAGTCCGGATGGTGTATAACCAAGCTCTTTACCATTAGTAACAATCTCTGCTATCTCATCACTTCCCCATTCACCCCAGGCTGTTCCTGTAGCAAGAAGTCCAAGAGGCGTAGCTGCGATAAGAACTGCTACTAAAGCAAACACAGGAATATGCTTCTTTTCTTTTTTATCTTCATCACTGATCATATTTTCAAATACAAGGTCAGGAGATGTTTTCTTTACAAATGCAAATATTGCAACAGTAAATAATGCTTCAACAACACCTGCAACTACAAGATGAGGGATCATCATTGCAGGAATTGAGATTGAAAGATCATATGGGCAATAGATTGCATGTCCTGCTGCATCTTTAAAAAGAAGTGGCTGGATACCAAACTCAATTGCAGCGCAAAGTGCTGCAAGATTAAGTGCGATATAAGATGATATGGCAGCTGCTACATATTTTACAGCTCCTTCTTTTTTATTCTTTGTTATAAGCTTATAAAGAGCATATCCCACAAATGGAAGCACAAAGGCCATATTAAAGCAGTTCGCTCCAAAGGCTAGTATTCCTCCATCTCCAAACAACACCGCCTGAATAAGAAGTGCTATTGATACCGCAAGGCAGGCAGCTTCCGGTCCGAATAAAAGTGCAATGAGAGTTCCTCCTACAGCATGTCCTGTTGTTCCACCAACAAGAGGAACATTAAACATCATGCCAAGGAAAGAAAAAGCCGCACCAACACCAATAAGCGGAATTTTTTCTTTTGGTAACTCCTTATTAACTTTTCTTACTGCATGGGTCCAAACTGGAACCATTGCTGCAGCCATTACACCGCATGTAGCAGGTGAAAGATAATTCTCTGGAATGTGCATGTTTCATACCTCGATCATTAAAATTTATTGTAAAGGTAAACTAGAAATACCTTTACAGTTTATAGTATGAATTTTAATCAAAATAAAAAACCCCCACAAGCGGGGGTGGGGGTTATCTTTATATAAGATAATTTTTAAAGGTATTTTTTGATTGCTTTTTGGAAATCCTCAACAGCTTTTGTATCGCCGTTCTCTATTGCATGAACAATACAATGAGTCATATGCTCATTTATTATTTCTTTACCAAGGCTGTGAAGTGCTGCTTCCACCGCAGTAAGCTGGATCAGTACGTCTGCACAATCAGTATCCTCCTCCATCATCTGCTTTACTTTCTGCATATGTCCAATGGCTTTAGACATTCTATTAAGAAGCTTCTTTTTTTGCTCCGGTGAATGATAATGCCCATGCTCTGTACCATGACTATGTTCTATGATATTTCCATTTTCATCAATATGAGTATGCAACTGTCTTCTCCTGAACTTTTCTTTAATATAAACCATATTATATCATACTTACATGCTTTCACCTACGAAAATTATATTCCCGGTAACGTTTACAAATTGAAAATTTCTATGCTATATTTTAATATTAAGATGAACAAAAAACCTATGATGATTCTAAAAAGGATGTTACATATATGGCACATAGAAAAATTAAGATTTTAATCAGCCTTCTTCTTACATTTTCCTTTTTACTTCTTAGCGGCTGTACTGATAGAAAAGATAAAACTGCAGATGAGATTTCTTCAAAATATGATGTTCCTGATGAAAATCAGTTGATAGTTTATACTTCCCATAAATCCGAAGTATATCTTCCTATCATCACAGAATTTGAAAACCGCACCGGCATCATGGTAGAAATACACGCCGGTGGAACAGAAGAAATGATGCAGCAGGCAATAGAAGCATCAGCTGATAGTAAGTGTGATATTATGTTTGGGGGCGGAATTGAAAATTATGAAGCTGACAAAGATTATTTTCTTTCATATAAAACCAAAGAATTTGATAAATTAGATAAAACCTACTATTCAGCTGACAACAAATGGACTCCATTTACTGAACTTCCAATTGTATTTATCTACAATAAAAAACTTGTTTCACGGGCTGATGCGCCACGTACATGGGAAACCCTCTTTAATAAAAAATGGAAAGGAAATATAGCCTTTGCCGATCCAAACAACAGTGGTACCAGCTATACTATCATTTCAACCATGGAACTTATCCTTGGAAAGGACCATGAAGAAATCGTTCCACTTTTTTATGAGCAGTTAGATGGTAAAATTCTTTCTTCATCAGGGGATATCATTCCAAAAGTATCTGATGGATCATATCTTGTAGGTATAACCCTTGAAGAAACCGCAAAGAAATATATCGATCAGGGATATGATATAAACATGATATATCCTATTGACGGAACCACATCAGTTCCTGACGGGATCGCCATGTTAAAAAATGCACCTCACAGCTATAACGCCGGGCTTTTTATCGACTTTGTAACAGGATATGATACCCAGGAATATGCCATGAATACATTTTTCCGTCGTCCAATAAGAACTGATATAGATTCCGATTCTGATCTGGGATATGCAAAATTAGTCACTCTGGATATAAACAGATCTGCAGCTACTAAAGATGAATTCTTTACTCTATGGAATTCTTATTTTGATGCCACCTCCACTGACCCGGCAGGTAAGGAGAGAGATAAATGAAAATATCAGCCATTGTAAAAAGCTCATTTAAAGCACAGATTTTTGTGGTACTTCTTACTGTTACTCTTGTTATGGTACTTCTTGGTGGAGTTCTTACTATTCAGGGATTTCAGGCAAGACTAAAATCTGAATCCAGATCCAGCGATATAAATCAGAATAACGCTTTAATAGATCAGCTCACCAGCGATTTTGATCTTGCCAACAATGTATTACATAGCATATCAGATAATAATGTAATAAACAGTTCCCTTAATTCTGATAATATGAATTCTATAGAAGTTTATTCCGTACTTTATGAAATCACTTCATCTTTAAGAGATTTTACTTCCATAGATATTTACCAGGGAAATAATTGCATCTATTCAACTAATTCCAATGACGTATCAAAGGTTCTTCCTTTAAATTATTCTGTACTTGGTGAAGCTTTAAGAAATCCCGGAAATGTTGTCTATGGCCTTGACCCTGAAGATAAAAGTAAGAATCCGGACCTTCTTATAGCTATTAGTATAAATCCTGATGCAGGTAATCCTTCCTTTGCAGTTATAAGGATAAACCCGACCGTTATGGCTTACAGGCTCAGGGAAAAGATCAATGCAAAAGATGGATTTTTATTAACTGACCGTTTCTTTAGACCCTACTGCGCCATAGGAACAGCCACAAATGGAATTGAACTTACAAGAATAAAGAAAAACTTATTTGAGCATGCCGCCTATAATCAGGGTTCTGATAATAATATCTATATGAGTGATATTGGAAATACAGGACTTATCTCCATATATATCACTCCCCAGGTTATCGGAAAATCTGTTGTAAAAGTCGGATATCAGATCATAGTCATTCTTTCATTTATAAGTATAATAGTCTGTTTTCTTGTTGCCAGAAAACTGAGTAATTATTTTTCAAAACCTATCGACATCCTTACAGCCGGTATGAAACGCTTCAGAAAAGGTGATTTTGAAACAATGATCTCCCTTAACAGGACTGATGAATTTGAGCAGCTGGCCACAGGTTTTAATAAAATGACTTCTCAGTTAAAAGACACCATGGAAAAGAAGTTAGAAGCCGAAAGGACCATAAATGAGACCAGGATAAAGATGATGCAGGCTCAGTTAAATCCTCATTTTCTTTATAACACCTTAGATACTATAAAATGGGTAACTAAGGTAAATCACATTCCTGAAGTATCAACTATGGTTGCTTCTCTTGCAAATATCTTAAGAGCCAGCATTTCTGAAAATGAATTCTGTGCCCTTTCAAAAGAACTTGAACTTGTGGATAATTATTGCCAGATCCAGCAGATCAGATTTGATAATAAATTTGATATTAAAATTGATGTACCAGCCGACTTAAAAAATGCCATTGTACCAAAGCTGATCCTTCAGCCAATAGTTGAAAATGCCATAATTCATGGCTTAGATGAAGCCGACAATGGAATGATTGTTATAAATGCAGAAAGGACCAGCCTTGCCTATTTTAAATCATCTTTACAGGATAATTCACCTGTTCCGGCAGATGAAAAAGACGTACTCATCATCTCAATTCAGGATAACGGCAAAGGTATAGATGCGGCAGCTATTGAGTCACTGAATGATATAGAAAACAAACCTCCTAAAGGTCATTTAGGTTTAAAAAATGTTATCACCATTCTTCGATTGTATTATGGCAGCGAGTATGGTGTATATCCAAAGCGCCTTGAAGAAGGTGGAACAATTATGTATATAACTCTTCCTTATCAGGAAGAAGAACCAACGAAAGTGGAGTAAAATATGACATCTGTATTAATAGTAGATGATGAAAAATATGTAAGAATGGGAATAATAAGCGAAACTGACTGGTCTCTTATTGGCTGTGAAGTAGTAGGAGAAGCTTCCAACGGCCTTGAAGCTTTGGAAAAAGCTGAAACCTTACGTCCAGATCTTATCATTTCTGATATCCGTATGCCTAAAATGGACGGCATAGAATTTTCAACTAAATATTTAGAAAAACATCCTGATACCAAGATCATCTTTCTTACTGCCTATAATGATTTTGAATATGCAAGACAGGCCATCAGGATTGGTGTATCAGACTATCTGCTCAAGCCTTTTCAGGACGGAGAGCTTGAAGCCTCCATCCAGAGACTTCTTCATGTTAATAATACAACCATGTCAGAAATCGCAGCTTTAGAAAATGAACTTGTGCCCCTTAAAGCTAAGGCGGAAATCTCAAATAAATATGTTCAGAATGCCATTGAATATATTGAGAAACATTTTCATAATTCAGATTTCAGCATAGGTAAATTAGCTGAATCCATGGGAGTCAGCGAAGGTCACATCAGCCGTCTCTTTAAGTCAGAGACCGGAATCAGTATAAATAACTATCTGACAAGATATAGGATCAGAAAAGCCATGGATTATCTAAAGGATGTATCAGTTAAAGTATATGAAGTTGCTGATATGATCGGTTATCAGGATATCGCATACTTTTCAAATACCTTTAAGAAGCTTGTAGGAAAATCCCCATCTGATTATCAGTCAAATGGAATCCTCTAAAAAGTTGTTGGTTTTTTACAAAAAATATCAGTTTTGTCCTCTCAAAATATTTCATTTGCACAACTATAATCTAAACATAGTCAAAAACGAAACGGATTTAGTCAAACAAATAAAATATTTTAGGAGGAACAATATGAAGAAAAGACTATTATCTACAATTCTTTCATTCACCCTTGTTGCATCAACTTTTGCAGGGTGTGGAAGCTCTGGAAATAATAACCAGGGAAACAATAATTCAGATCCAGGATCTGGTAATGGAGCATCTTCTTCTGATGCATCCAATCTCACAGGAATCGACGCCATAATTAAAGAAGCTGAAGGCATGTCCATGGAGGAACTTGCAAAGAAAGCTATCGAAGAATCAAATGGCAAAACTTTCTATGGAGTAGGAAATTCAAGCCGAGGCAAGAATGCCCTTCCATCATTTATTGAATATCTTCAGACAATCGATCCAAATTACAAATTAGAATTTGAGTGGCAGCAGCCAAAGAACAACAAGATTTTTGAGCAGCTTACATCTGATTCATTAAAGAGCGAAGGTACATTTGCCATGACTCTTATTCAGGACGGAAATCAGATTCAGACTAAGATGGTTGATACAGGAATCTTAAAAACTTACATTCCTAAGGAATGGGCTGAAGCAAATAACACAACAGCTGATGCCTATACAGGTTTTCTTCCACTTCAGACACTTAATAAAGTATTCATGTATAACAATACAGGAAGCGCAACTTATACCAATTGCTGGGATTTCGTATATGAAGGTTCACATCCTCTCTTTATGGGTGTTGACTCAGAAATAGTTGGTAAAAACTTCCTTATGATGCTTACTCAGGATAAATATGCTACATGGCTTAAAGAAGCTTATGACGCTTTAGATGATACAAAGAAAGCTTATTTTGATCCAACAATAAAGGAAATGCAGGCAGATGCTACTGATCTTGGTCTTGGCGCCAACGGAGCTTATGCTCTTGCATGGATCAAACTCTATGTTAACAACTACAATGAACAGACTGATGACGGTCCTATCTGTAACACTCTTGTTGATGCTTCAGCTAAGGATCAGTCCGGACTTCTTGTTTATTCTAAGCTCCGTTCAGTTGAAGAATCATCTTCTGTTTCTGTTAAAAATGTAAATGTAGCAGCATATCAGGATGGTTACAAAGGAATCGGCGGATATGGTTACTGCCATTATCTTTTCGTAACAAAGAACAGCCCTCTTCCTTGGACAGCATGTGCATTCATCGCTTATATGACTTGCACAGAAAAAGGATTTGAGCCTTGGGGCAAAGACATGGGCGGCTATTCATCAAACCCTGAAGTTGCAAAAGAAATTGAAGCAACATTTAAGCATTCCGAAGGCGGTGGAACAGATTTCCCTGCAAAGAATGACCGCGGATTTGAATGGTGGTCAACAACAGGTGAACTGGTTCTCGAAGATCCTACTTATTGCTCAGAAGTAGCATTCTCTGTCGGCAGCTGGATTGACGTACTGGATCACTATTCAGCAGGCGAATAAACGCATTCCTTTACTTAAATAGGTGCCAGTTTTACCACCTGGCACCTTTTCTATAATCATTACTTAATTACCCTACTAACGCAACGTCAGATATTTATATCTGGCGTTGTCCCTAAAAAGAGCTTAAGAAAGAGGTCCCCTAATGGAAACAATAGTTAAACCAGACAAAAGGGCGATTGTAAAAAATAAGATAAAGACATGGTTTTCCCAGCCTCATAACATCATACTTTTGTTATTCGGGATTGTTCTTACTTTTAGTACCGTCGCTCCAATTGTCGCAATCATAAAAGATACATTTGCAATTCATCCTGGCACTATCGACCAGCATCTTACGAAAAAAACAACAGGCTACTCCGTTGTTAATTATATCGATCTTTTTACCAGCAGACTTGCCAAAACAAATCTCTGGATCCCACTTCTCAACACATTTCTTCTTGCAGTTCTTACATGTCTTATATCTATCATCTTCGGTGGATTATTTGCATTCCTTGTAACAAGAACCAATATGAAATTTAAGAAGTATCTCAGTTCAATCTTTATTTTTCCATATATCATGCCGCAGTGGACTCTGGCGGTTGTATGGCAGCACATGTTTTATTCAAATAAAATAACCGGTACTTCAGATGGTCTCATCGCTTCCCTTTTCCATATCTGTTTTCCACATTGGTGGTGTCAGGGGCTCTTCCCTAGCGCCGTAGTACTTGGTCTTCACTATGCACCATTTGCTTACATCCTTATAGGTGGAATATTTAAAAATATGGATGCTAACCTGGAAGAAGCGGCAACCATCCTTGATACACCTAAGTGGAAGATAATGTTTAAGGTTACTCTTCCAATGATCAAACCAGCGATACTCTCAACCATTCTCCTTGTATTCGGAAGTGCCATGGGTAGTTATCCTGTACCACATTATTTAAATCTTACTACTCTTTCAACCAAGTACATCTCAATGAACAGTAAATATACTGGTGAAGCAAGTATTCTTGCCATAATCATGATGCTCTTCGGAGTACTTATCCTTGGTATGAATCAGATGTCTCTTAAGAGTAGAAAAAACTATACAACTGTTACTGGTAAGTCAGGACAGTTAACAAAACTTTCTATCGGAAAAGCCGGAAAATACATTGTAGGTATCATTTTCATCCTGATCACATTCTTTACAAGTATCTGGCCAATTCTTCTCTTTGCATTAGAGACTTTTCTCCCTAATCCAGGAGATTACAGCTTCCTTTACACAAAGGATTTTGCAAACCTCACTACTAAATGGTGGGTAACTAAACAGAATGCAGGGGACAGCGCCTTATATGGTCAGGCAGGTATCCTTTACAACAAGACCATCTGGCACGCTTTTCTTGGAACCCTTCTTCTTGCGTTAGTATGTGCTCTCATTGCAGGTACTATCGGAACACTTATTGGTTATTCAGTTGCCAAGAAGAGACGAAGCAAATGGGCTAACTACGTTAACAATATGGCATTCCTTCCATATCTCATGCCATCTCTTGCTGTTGGTGCAGCCTTCTTCATCCTCTTCTCAAATGAGCATATAAATCTGTTTAATACTTACACTCTGCTGATCATCGCAGGTGTAGTTAAATATATACCTTTTGCTTCAAGAAGTTCACTTAATTCAATGCTTCAGATAAGCAACGAACTCGAAGAAGCAGCTATAATCCAGAATACTCCTTGGATCAAGAGAATGACCAGAATTATAATTCCTATCCAGAAGTCATCTATCATCAGTGGATATCTTCTTCCATTTATGACATGTCTTAGAGAATTATCTCTCTTCCTTCTCCTTTGTACTCAGGGATTCATTCTTTCAACAACTCTTGATTACTTTGATGAGATGGGACTTTACGCATTTTCAAGTGCCATCAACTTAATACTCATCGTTACAATACTTATTTTTAATACATTAGTTAACAAGCTTACAGGCGCCAGCCTTGACAGCGGTATTGGAGGAAAATAATATGCCAGAAATCAGACTTGAACATATAACAAAGCGCTGGGGAAAATTCTTCGGCGTAGATAACATTTCACTTTCTATACCTGATAATTCATTTATCACTCTTCTTGGCCCATCAGGATGCGGAAAAACAACCCTTCTTCGTATGATCGCAGGCCTTGAAACACCAACTGAAGGCCGTATCGTAATAGGCAATAAAGTAGTATTTGACTCAAATGCAGGAATAAATGTCCCTGCCAACAAACGTAAGGTAGGTTTTTTGTTCCAGAACTATGCTCTTTGGCCAAACATGACAGTTTATGAGAATATCGCTTTTGGTCTTAAGAATATCAACGAAGAAATGCCATCAATTGATCCTTTAGCCAAGCAGACTTCAGATATTATGAATGCACTTGAAAATGGCGACAGGATAAAGGAAGTTATTGAAGATTGTCGTGATAAGACTAAGAAGATAGATGAAAAGAAAGCCTATATAAAACTTATCGATGCTTTTAATCTTTCAATCTATTCAGCAAAGGAATTATTTAACTTAAAGATTCACGAAGCTGCAAACCCTGCGATTACAGCCAAAGAACATCTCGCAGAGTATAAGAAAACATATAATAAGATCATGAATGAGCATGCAGCTAACGGAATTGTATTAAATGAAAAATTCCAGTTAGTTAAAGGCAAGGAATTAGTTGTTACAAAGAGAAAGCTTACAAAAGAAGAGATTGATTCCCGTGTTCGCTCCTGCTCAAGAATTGTAAAAATCGGTATGTTTATGGATCGTTACCCAGCTGAACTTTCAGGTGGTCAGCAGCAAAGAGTTGCAATCGCCCGTACTCTTGCACCAGAGCCACAGGTTCTCTTCATGGACGAGCCTCTTTCAAATCTCGATGCAAAACTTCGTCTCGAAATGAGATATGAATTACAACGACTCCATGTTGAAACAGGAAGCACCTTCGTATATGTTACTCATGATCAGATGGAAGCCATGACTCTTGCCACAAGGATCTGTCTTATAAACAATGGTGTTCTTCAGCAATATGCTGCACCACTGGATGTTTACAACAAACCAGCTAACCTCTTTGTAGCCGATTTCGTTGGTAACCCTTCAATCAACTTTATCGATGCCTTTGGAACTCAGGATGTAGATGGAACTATTCCTCTTAAAATGCTTGGAAATAGAAAAGTTAAATTCATTCCAAAAGCAAAGATAAATGTAAGGGATTGGCGTAAAAATGTTGAAAATGAAGAAGATAATAAAAAGAAAGCTGAATTAAAGCGTTTATCAGTGAAAGGTGCTGTTGAAAAGTCAAATAAAGACGAAGTATTCAAATACCATATCTATAAAGTGGATGAACAGGACGACTCCCTTGCTTCAGAGTCTGTTATCACAGATGAAGATTATGTACTTGCCATCCGCCCTGAAGCTATCACAGTTACACCTGCAGGAAAGATAAAGGCCACAGTATACGGTGCCATGCCAACAGGTATGGAGTCCACACTTAAACTTAGAGTTGGCGATTTTCTTCTTACAAGCGTAGTATTTGGGAACAGCATTTACCATATCGGAGATGAAGTAAATATAAACATCAGCGATAATTCAGTTCTCTTATTCGACGCCCGCTGCGGCAAGCTCATAACATCAGGATCATTATATCTTTATTAGTCACATTGATACCCATTTTAATATAATAGCCCTCACTGGAGTATTTGTTAAATTCCCACTCCAATGAGGGCTTTTATAATATCTTTTATTGCTTGTCTGTTATTTTCTAGTCACCAATTCTATATAATGCAAAGTTGTCTACGGTTCCCCAGCTTGTAGGATTTGATTTAATCCTTACACCTATAGTAAGTTTTCCATCTGTTACCTTAATCTCTGGAATTGTTGGATTCTTCCAGTCAATATAAGATGTAAGTTTAAATGGATCAACCTGCTCACCCTCACTTGTTACAGCATATAATTCAAAAGTGTTATCTCCTTTAAAATCTCCTCCTTGAGAAAATGCCGTAAGATAATATGTTCCTGGTTCAAGGTCCGTAAATTCCTGTTCAATTGAGAAATCCATATCTGAATCTGCTGAATAAAAATGGAATGAATAATCCCCTTCATAGGCATCCTCAGGTTTTTTAAAGAAATCTGTAGGATTTGTTTCTCCCTGATATGTTACCTTCCACATAGAAGTATCTGCATCTTCAAATCCAGGATTTTTTATAATATTTGGCAGGTCAGCATACTTATTTACTTCCTCTGTTGTTTCCTCTTCTACTACTGCAGGTATATACTCTTTTGCAGACTCTTTATTTGTTCCGTATTTTAAATATTTCCATACATTTATTGATGCTAAAGGATGTCCCGTAAAATCAAAGAATGCCTGATTATCCCAGGAGCATCCTCCATAATAAAGGCCTGCATCATCAGGATCATAATCAGAAGCAAAACTACTTGCCCAGCCGCTGCCATATTTTTCCCAGATAGAAGAATTATCAGCATCTGCTGCGCCTACAGGAAGCCACGCTCCTTCCCAATAGAATACACCGATAGCACCGGCTTCATTTGCAGCAGCAACCACATCTCTTATGATACTGGCCTGCCCCTGAGGTGTAGCTGGATATCCATCTACAAGGTCCGTCGTTCCTTTAAGGCTGTTGGATGTTCCATCTCCATCTTCTGAAGTGTAGCAATAAGAAGTCTCCGCTATCATTACCTTCTTTCCATAATCATTAATGATCTTACTTACAACTGTCTTCATATTATCAAATGATCCATCCCAGAAAGGATAGTATGAAAGACCGATCACGTCATAATCAACTTCACTCTTTGCAAGACCTTGAACAAGACCATATAATTTTAATGGCTCTGTTATCCTGGTGTAGTGTACGACTATGGCAATATCCTTATCTTTCTTAGCTGATACCTCTCTTGCAGCCTTACTTCCAGAACAAAGAAGTTTATTTACATTATCAATATTTTTTTCATCACACATTCCATAATTGATCTCATTTCCAATCTGAACCATGGAAACATCTACGCCCTCATCTAAAAGCTTTGTAAGACTTTCTGAAGTATATTGATAAAGTGCCTCGCTCTTTTCATCCAGACTCATATTCTGCCATGCCTTAGGTGCATGCTGCCTCTTAGGATCTGCCCAAAAATCGGAATAATGGAAATCTATGCAAACCTTCATATTGTAACTGGTTGCTCTTTTTCCAATCTCAATAGCAGTAGCCAGATCATTATTACCACCCCCATATCCATTTCCATTTTTGTCATATGGATCATTCCAAACACGGATCCTTATATAATTAACCCCCGCCTCTGCAAAGGTCTTAAGTGGATCCTGTTCCTTACCATCAAAACCGTAATACTTAACTCCACTCTTTTCTTCTACAATAAGTGAAGAAGCGTCCATTCCCCTTATAAAATCATCCTCTATCCCGGGAACAGCTTCAATATAAACATCTGAATCTTCCGGTCCTTCAGGCAATTTAACTTCAAATGCGGTCGAAATCTCTTCTTTATTGTCTGTAGTAGTCTTCCCTGCATCATTCTTTTTGCATGAGCAGAGCATTGCCGCCATAGCCATACCAATAACAACTCCAGTAATCTTTCTTCTATTCATCAACAAGTTCCTCTCTTAGTAAAAATGATATTGAAAAGTAAAAAAGGACGCGAAGTACGCCAGCAGACTAACTGCACTTTGACGTACTTCACGTCCTTTATACTATAATCTCACAACTTCTGTTGCAATCTTTTCCTGAAATCTCACATCATGCTCTACCAGAAGCATTGTAGGCTTATACTGAAGGATCAGTTTTTCAATCTGCATTCTGGAAAATACATCTATATAATTTAATGGCTCGTCCCATATATAAAGATGTGCCGGCGTAAGAAGACTTGAAGCAATCAGCACTTTCTTCTTCTGTCCCTCTGAAAAATCCTCCATATTCTTATCAAATTGCTCTCTTTCAAAATCTAACTGTCTTAGAATAGCAAGAAGAAGACTCTTATCGATATTTCTCTCTATGCAAAAATCATGAAGCTTTCCCTTTAAATGAGAAGTGTCCTGATTGATATAAGAAATGATAAGCCCCGACGAAACTAAAAATCTGCCTTCAATAATAAGCCTTGCGCTATTTTTATTTATATCTTTATTTTCTAATTCATGATCAAGATTTTTCTCATTTAAAAGCTGAAAAATTGCCTTTATCACACTGGATTTTCCGCATCCATTTTCACCGGAAAGAACTACCCTGTCACCTCTATTAACCTTAAATGTAAGGCCATCAAATAATTCTTTCCCTCCCTCATAAGAAAGCTTTAAATCTCTTGCTTCTATAAGGGTTTCTTTATGAAAGGCAAGCGGATTCAATTTAAGATCGACCACCTTTTCAATATCCTTAAGAAGCCCTTCTTTTTCCTCAATCTCCCTATCAACTCTTTTTTCATAAGATGTAACCCTAGACTGCATCTTCTTCGTCTTAGCACCTATCATTGCCCTCGTATCTATACATCTGTCATGATCTTTAAGAGGGTCAAATCCAATCTTCGTGCTCTCGTTCTTATCCGCCCAGCTTCTGCTTCTCTTTATGGATTCTCTGAGCTTTCCAATTTCTTTAAGATGCTTCTCATTTTCTGCTGCATTAAATGTATCTTTTTTCTGCTTGTTCTCCCACCAGCTTGAAAAATTGCCAGCCTGAACTTCCACCGTTGCCTTATTAAATACCAGCACATGATCACATACTGCATCAAGCAGGTCTCTGTCATGGGAAATAAGTATAAACCCTTTCTTTTTAGCCAGATACTCTTTAACTATCTTTCTTGCTTTAATATCCAGATGATTCGTTGGCTCATCTATCAGCAGGAACTCGTTTTCTCCTGCAAAAAGGGCTGCCAGCATAACCCTTGTCCTTTCTCCATGGCTTAAAGTCTTAAAAGGCCTGTAAAGACACTCTGGGTCCATTTTGATCTCATTCATCTGAATAAGGACCTGCCAGCTTTCCACCTGAGGTTTCCATATAGATATCAGCTCATCCGCCGTTTTTTCCAAGTCACTTTCATTTACCTTAAACGGAAAATAATCAAAATGAACGCTGGATACAATGCTTCCCTGATAAGAATACTTTCCCAGCAAAAGATTGCAAAGCGTAGTCTTTCCCTTGCCATTCCTTCCAATAAGACCAAGCTTCCAATCGGTATCTATATTAAATGATACATTCTTAAGCACATCATATGGGCTGCCTTCGTATGCAAATGTAAGATTACTAACTCTGATCTGTGACATATATCTGCCTCCAATTCTCCCCGGTCTTTATTTCTTCTCCCGTAGCGGCAAACCTCTCGCATTTATGCGATGGATAACATCTCGCGTTTATGCGACAGCCAACATCTCGCGAACGTTGTTCGCTCGATGATGCGGTCTCGCCAAGGTCGCTTATCTGCCGTCGGCAGATTAGTATAATAAAAATATCCGGCTTTTCGAATAAATTCGAAGCCGGATATTTTTATTATACTTATGCTTCGCATAAGCGACTTTGGCTCAACTTCGCACAAAAAAATCCACCTTCGACCACCGAAAGCAGATTATCATACAAATTAAAATCAATATATGTAGAAAAAGCCCCTTAGGGTGCAAGTGATCTTAAAAGAATATGATAATCTTATTTCGGTGTACGCAAAATAAAGACCTATAGGGTCTTAAATATAAAATCTGCAATTACCTAAAATAAAACTATCTAATTCTCATCGGTCCTCCTACACTAAATGTGCTTTTCTTTTTTTCTATTCAGAAAATAACATAATATTGTAAGTCTGTCAAATAGATTAAAAATGGCAAACAAAACGCCTATAAGCATTTCTACTCATAGGCGCTCTATCACTTCTTTTTATTTTTTTAATTCATCTACAATAACATTTCCTGTTGGATAATAAATAATATGTCTAAGACCTTCTTCATCATCAAACAGTATCCTGTCATCATCATACTCTATATCGAATTTACCTTCATATGTTGCAATAACATCACCTTCAACATCATAAACCGTTATTCTTCTTTCTATACCACCACCGAAATTACTCTGCTGTGTCTTAAGCGCACGCTTACCTGCTTCAGTTCCTTTAAAATACCAGATAGTTATTGACCATGCAGCTGCAAGTATTATAATTCCGGCAATCACACTGATAATTCTTGTCTTTTTATAAGCTACACATAAAGCACAAACTGCTATAATAATTATAATTGAAAGAAATGATAATTTAATAATTGCTCCCACTGTCATAATATTTATTTCTCCTATACGCTTACTTCAATATAATCTGTAGACTTATCAACTGTTCTGCTTTCATCACGTGGCAAAATGCGTAACCATTATAGATTTTCCAGCATCTATTTCCACCTGTTAAAACAGATCCAGCATGCTGTCCAGATACATCTCTTCCCTTAACTTTAAGACATACTCAGGCTTTGTCATGTAATAAATGATAAATTCCAGCAGGATCGCAGATCCAAGGCTTCTACCTTCAATCTTAAAATTTGAAAATCCCATCGGCATATATTTATCTTTTATATCCGACACTGAAATAAATGCCTTATTTTCCATTGCTTTAGAGAATTTATAGCCTTCGGCAGCATTTCGTGAAACACAAATCCAGTCGCTGCTTTCTTCTCCTAAGATCTTTTTACTGACACTTTCATAACATGCTTTTCTATTCGCACATTCAAAAGAACAGCACTCATTACATAAGAATTCAATCTTATCTTTGTCTTTCTTTGATAATTTACTTAAACTATCAAATTCTTTATTAAGCCTGAAATCAGGAACCACAAAGGAAAATTCTTCGCGGTCCAGTTCTTTTTTTAGACTATTAAAATCCGTTAAAACCTTTGTAGTTGAAGATACAAAATAATAGTCTGGATAATTTTCTCTTAAATAATCTAAAAGCAGATCTGAATGAATGATGATACCATTTTTAACGCTTCCATGATGAAAAATACGGCAGAGTTTATTTGCCTTATCATCCTTTAAATGTTCCTTTCTTATAAGAGAATTTGAAAGGGCCAGACGGGCAGAGATTTTATTATCATTCATAAGTCTAAAGACCTGTCCCATTTCGGCATCATTATTTTCAATCCTGCCTCCGCCCCAGAGAATATCTGACGGAGCGCCATATATAGAACCTATCTCGCACCAGTCATAAAAATATTCTCTTTTTTCATTAAAGAGAGGCAGGAAAACTTTATAAAATTCATAGAACTCAAATAGTCCCGGCAGATGATAATAAGCCTTCTTTTCCATTTTCCTGCTATCTTTCTCCAAACTAATATTAATTCAAAGCATACTGTATAAGGAGGCGAAGTACATTTTCAGCTCCTTCTCTATGGCTTCTTTCATAACCATGAGATGCATAAACTCCTGCTCCGATAAGGCCGTGCTTAAGGTCATTTCCGGCACCAAGAGTTGCCTCTACATCACTTCCATAATGTGGATAAATATCAACTGCATAATCAGCGCCGCTTTCCTTAGCTGCTGCCACAAGTCCCTGAACTATGCCGTAGCTGTAAGGTCCACCGCTATCCTTAGCACAGATTGAAACCTGTTTTTCTGTACAGGTAAGACCTTCGCCTACACAACCCATATCAACAGAAATGGCTTCTGTACAGCCCTCAGGTACATTTCCGCATCCACCATGTCCAACTTCCTCAAAAACAGTGATATGCGCATAAAGAGCTCTCTTTGGAGTGATCTTTTTCTCCTTGATATACTTAGCCAGTCCCAGTAATATTCCTACGCTGAGCTTATCATCTAAGAATCTTGATTTAATATAGCCTGACTTTGTAACTCTTACATTTGGCTCAAAGCAGACGATATCTCCTACTGAAATTCCTAATTTTTCTGTATCTTCCTTAGACTTTACGTCCTCATCCAATACAACTTCACATGTATCCCAGCTTCTTTTTGTATTGTTATATTCGCCATTAACATGGATAGAAGCATTGTTCAACTGAAATGTTCCTTCGTAAATTCCATCAAACTTTGTTACTACTCTTACATTTTCTGTCTCTGCATTATTTGGATTCATGCCTCCAA
>DFFQ01000228.1 GCA_002371025.1 Lachnospiraceae bacterium UBA3772
GACTATGAATCCAAGTACAGAAGATATTCTTAATGCTATAGAAAAAGTTAAGGCTGATAATATCTTTATATTCCCAAACAACAAGAATATAATTCTTGCTGCTAAGCAGGCGGCTTCAATCTGTACTGATAAGAATATAATAGTTGTTCCTTCAAAGACTATTCCTGAAGGTATCAGTGCCATGATATCTTTTTCAGAAGATATGACTCCGGATGAAAATCTGGAAGAGATGAATAATGCCATGGAACAGGTAAAGACAGGTGAAGTAACATTTTCTATAAGAGATACATCTATTGATGGAAAAATAATTAAAAAAGATGACATCATGGGTATTTCTGAGGATAAGATCGAGTCTGTTGGAAGTGATGTAAAGGAAGTAGCCAAGGAACTTATTAAATCATTGGTTGATGATGAGTCTGGGCTTATAACTTTATATTATGGGGATATGATAAAAGAAGATGAAGCCGAGGGCCTTGCTAAAGAGTTAGAAGAAATCTATAGTGATGTTGAAGTAGAGCTTCATTTTGGAGGGCAGCCTCTGTTTTATTATCTTGTTTCTGTTGAATAAATTAGAAAATGAGGCATGACACATGCTTTTAAATGATGATATTACTACAGTAAAAGGTATTGGGGAAAAGACGGCAGAAGGTTTTAGAAAACTTGGTATTTCTACTGTCAAAGATCTGATATATTATTTTCCCCGGGATTATCAAAGATATGATGATCCAATCCTTATAAAAGATGCGCTTGAAGGTGAAAGAGTCAGTGTATCGGCTAAAGTTGTTTCATATGTAGATACTAGAAAGGGAGGCAGATTAAGTATTACCTCCCTTTCAGTCAGTGACTCCTCAGGGTCTTTAAGGCTGGTTTTCTTTAATAGTCCTTTTCTTAAGAACTGTTTTCATAAGGGGGACGAATTTATCTTCGTTGGTACTATTAAAGTTAAGGGAAGCATGAGGGTTATGGAGATGCCGGAGTACTATCCGGTCTATAAGTATAAAACCATGCTAAAGTCCATGCAGCCTGTTTATTCTCTTACTAAAGGAGTTACCAATAATCAGATAAAGAAGAGTCTTTTAAATGCAAGAGAAGCGTTTCTTAAGATTGAGGATTATTTATCTGATGAAATCAGAAGTGAATATGATCTCATTTCTATAAGAAATGCCATTGAAGAGATTCATTTTCCTGAAAATGAAGAAAAGTTAAAGACTGCAATAAAGCGTCTTGCAATGGATGAATTCTTAAGCTTTTTGATGGGAGTAAGAGAAATGAGAAAAAATAATCTTTCTATTTCTTCTTCTCATGTTATAAGTAAAGAAGCAATTTCTAAATTAGAGGGATTTAAGGCGGGGCTAAACTTTACATTAACTGCTGGACAGGAAAGTGCCATAAAAGATGTTATTTTGGATATGTTCTCCGGAAATGTTATGAACCGCCTCATTGAAGGAGATGTTGGTTCAGGAAAAACTATGGTGGCATGTGCATCTCTATTCCTTTCAGTTATGTCTGGATATCAGGGCGCTCTCATGGTTCCTACGGAAGTTCTTGCAATGCAGCATTATGAAGACCTTAAGGAATTATTTAAGCCTTATAAGATCAGGGTTGAACTTCTTACAGGTTCCACCGGATTAAAAGATAAGAGAAAAATCTATGAAGACCTTAAAAATGGCTCAATTAAGATACTTATTGGAACGCATGCTCTTATAGAAGATAAGACTGAGTTTAATAATCTGGGACTTGTGATAACTGATGAGCAGCATAGATTTGGTGTTAAGCAAAGGGAAAGGCTTGGGGCAAAGGGGAATTATCCTCATGTACTTATTATGAGTGCCACTCCAATCCCTAGAACTCTTGCCATGATACTTTATGCAAATCTTGATATTTCTGTTATTAAAGAACTTCCAAAGGGAAGAAAGAAGATAAAGAATTGTGTTGTGGGTACTGAATATAGGAATACAGCATATAAGTTTATACAAAATGAAGTGTTAAGTGGCCATCAGGCCTATGTCATCTGTCCTATGGTTGAGAAATCAGAAACTATGGACTTAGAAGATGTTGAAAATTACACTGATGAATTAAGAAATGTCTATCAGAGCCAGAATATCAGGATAGAGTATATTCATGGTAAAATGAAGGATGAGGATAAGACAAAGATCCTTCAGGATTTTATAAAGAAAAAGATAGATATACTTGTATCTACAACAGTTATTGAGGTAGGTATCAATAATCCAAATGCCACCGTTATGATGATTGAAAATGCTGAACGATTTGGACTAGCTCAGTTACATCAGCTGAGAGGCCGAGTGGGAAGAGGCTCTTATCAAAGTTACTGTATATTCATAAATGTTAAGCAGTCTAAAGAATCTAAAGACAGACTAAAAGTATTAGAAGAATCAAATGACGGTTTTTATATTGCAACTGAAGACCTTAAGCTGCGTGGCCCGGGAGACTTCTTTGGTGTAAGGCAGAGTGGTGATATAATGTTTAGATTAGCAGATATTTATAATCATTCAGATATGCTTAGAATGGCTCAGGAGATCGTTCTAAAATATGGGGATGATATAAAGATAAATTATTAAGGTATGAGGGGATTGGAGGTTTTATCATGGGAGATAAAAAAGAAAACAATAGTACTAATAAAGGGCTGGTGACTATAATAATAGGACTGGTTCTTATTATTGCTGCATTGGTGCTTTTTATCCTTTTTGGAAAAGAAAAAAATCCTGGGGATAAAAAGGTAGAAGAAGAAAAGAGTACACCATATCAGGTGGTGGAAGCAGAGTCTACTAAGACTGATGCTGAAGAAAAAGAAAAGACAGATGAAGATATAAAAAGTGATATCTATGCAGAATTTACCTTTGAAGGGGATGCTTGGGGAGATGAACCTACAAATAATATAAATATCGCTATTAGGAATAATTCGGATAAGGATCTTACTGACTGGGAGATAAGGATACCGGGATTTAAAGGAGCTGAGATCCAGGGACAGTGGAATGGTACCTTTACTTTAGATGATGATTCAGACATTCTTATAGTAATTTCTACTGGTGAAGACTGGAATAAAACAGTTAAAGCTCACACAGAACTGCAGAATATTGGTGGTACTATTAAATTTAAATCTAAACAGCAGTATGAAGCATTAAAAGATATTAAGCCTGTTCTTTATTCAGCAGGAAAAGAAGTGAAATCTGAGAAAAAAGCTGATGATTCAAAGGATGATTCTAAAAAGCAGGCTGAAAAAGAAAAAACTGAGGTTAAAGCAAAGGTAAAACCTCAGGATGTTGATGGTACTCCTGTTGCAAACCATGGAGCTTTAAAGGTTGTTGGAACTGACCTTTGCGATAAAGATGGTAATCCTTATCAGTTAAGAGGTATCAGTACTCATGGTATCGCATGGTTCCCTGACTATGTAAATAAAGAGGCATTTCAGACTTTAAGAGATGACTGGAAAGCAAATATGATACGTATTGCTATGTATACAGGTGAGTCTGGCGGATATTGCTCTGATGGAGATAAAGATAAGCTTAAAGCTCTTGTAGAAAATGGTGTTGATTATGCTACAGAGCTTGGTATGTATGTCATAATAGACTGGCACATTTTATCTGATAATGATCCAAATCAAAATAAAGATGAAGCTATAAAATTCTTTGATGAAATGTCAAAAAAATATGCAGAATATCCTAATGTTCTTTTCGAAATCTGCAATGAGCCCAACGGAGGTACACAGTGGTCTCAGATAAAAAAATATGCTGAGGAAGTGATACCTGTTATTAAGGCTAATAAAGAAGATGCAATTATTATCGTTGGTACACCAACCTGGTCACAGGACGTAGATGTGGCGGCTGAGGATCCTATTGAAGGATATTCAAATATTATGTATAGTCTTCATTTCTACGCAGCTACACATAAGGATAATATCAGAGACAAATTCAATAAAGCCCATTCCAAGGGCCTTGCTGTTTTTGTTACAGAATGCAGTATTTGTGATGCTTCAGGAAATGGCGGAATAGATTATGATTCAGCCGAAGAGTGGTTTACACTCTTAAATGATAATAATGTATCATTTGCAATATGGAATTTAGCAAATAAGAATGAAACTTCATCTCTAATAAAATCAGACTGTACCAAGACTTCGGGATGGACTGATGATGAATTATCAGACACCGGCAAATGGTTTAAAAACGCAATGAAATATTAAGATATTATTAAAAATGGCTAAATTTGGTGGTTTTTAGCCTTGTGTATACAATTTTATGTTGACATAAGGTGATAAATGTTATAAAAATAAACGAGGAGTAAAATATGAGAGTAATAGCAGGTACAAGAAGAAGCCTTCCGCTTAAAAGTATAGAAGGCGATGAAACAAGACCTACAGTAGACAGATATAAGGAGACACTTTTTAATGTCCTACAGATGGATGTTCCAGGTAGCAGATTCCTCGATTTATTTGCCGGCAGTGGATCTGTTGGAATTGAGGCATTATCCCGCGGAGCACGTCACGCAGTATTTGTCGAAAATGGTAAAAAACAGATAGATGTTATAAAAGAAAATATTCATTTTACAAAGTTTGAAGATGAATCAGATATTTTAAGAGGAGATGCGATATCATATTTAAGATCTCTTCCTAAAGTTGATTTTGATATTATTTTCATGGATCCGCCATATAGAAATGGTTTGGAACATGATGCACTTATGGTTCTTGATAAGAAAGAATTCAAGAATCCTGATGTTATTATCGTTGTTGAAGCAATCCTTGAAGAGGATATGTCATACATTGAAGATACTCAGTTTGAGATTTATAAAACTAAAGAATACAGAACAAATAAGCATGTATTCTTAAGAAGGAAAGACAGTTAAATTATGGCTACAGCAATTTATCCGGGGAGCTTTGATCCGGTTACAAAAGGACATTTAGATCTTATAGAAAGGGCTTCGAAACTCTTTGATCATTTAAATGTGTGTATTTTAAATAATTCGGCTAAAAAATGTCCGTTGTTTTCTATAGACGAACGTGTTATGATGTTGAAGGATGCTGTTAAGGAGCTGCCGAATGTTTCGGTAGAAACCTACGATGGTTTATTAATAGACTATGCTAGGAAATGCAATTCAAATATCATTGTTCGTGGTCTTCGTGAGATGACCGATTTCGAGATAGAACTTCAGATGGCTCAGGTCAACAAGGAAGTTTCTGGGAATATCGAAACACTTTTCCTTGCAGCTGATCCAAAATATTCCAATGTAAGTTCATCTGTTGTTAGAGAATTTGCAAAATTTGGGGTTCCTGTAGGTGGATTTGTACCGGAGAATGTACTTATCAAACTTAAGGAAAAGATGAATATGATGTAATATTATCAGGAGGAAAACGTATTATGGGTAAAAAGGGCGTTGATGAGATGATCCAGGAGATCGAGATGTTTATGGATAACTGTAAATATGCTCCTCTCTCAAACAATAAGATCGTTGTCCCTAAGGATGAAATAGAGAGAATGCTTAATGAACTTAAGCTTAAACTTCCAAGTGAGATTGAAAGATGCAAGAAGATCATGCGTAACAAGGAAGCTATTCTTGCAAATGCAAGAACAAAGTCAGATGCTATCATTTCTGAGTCAGTAAATGAAGCTAACCGCCTTGTTGATTCTAATCATATAACAGAACTTGCAACAGTAAGAGCAAATGAGATTCTTGATTCAGCTCGTGAGCAGGCTCAGCAGATCATTGATGATGCAAATGCTGAAGCAACAGAGGTAAGACTTGGAGCAATGAATTATACAAAGCAGAAGCTTTCTGATATGAGAGAATTCTTTGCTGCAACTCTTGAAGCAGACAGAGAGAATTATAAGAATCTTTGCGAATCTCTTGAGAATAGTGTATTTACATTAGATTCTAATGTAAGTGAGATTGATGCAAGCATCGGACTTATCAATGGTAATTCTATCGCAAATAAGCAGACACAGCCTCAGGCTATGCCTCAGCAGGTTGAGAGAAAGAATTTCGCTCCTGTAAGTGATTTTGATGAGCAGGATGAATTTGGTATGGATGATGAGGGAATCGAGGAAGTTAAGCCAATTACGGATGACTTTGATGATTTTGATGATGACGACGAGGATGACGATTTCCTCGAGTAATAAAAAACTCAGCTCCTTTAGGAGCTGAGTTTTTTTATATGATTTTTATGTTTGAAGATAACTCTCCAGGAAGAGTTATGTTGTAATATTTTTTCATTAAGTAGTTATATAAATCTGTTGATGCTATATCCATGTCCCTAAGAAGTCTTGCTTCTTCATTAGATGGCCTAAAGTCAGCTCTTTTATTAATGACAGGGATGTGAGACACTTCATTAATATGTTTTAATAACGAACTGCTTTCTTTTCTAAAAGAAAGGATTGAAGCATAAACTGACTTATCTATGTTATCAAATATTCTGGTGTGCTTTTCTCTTGATATTTCTAGTATTAAATGAATAAGTCCCCTTCTTATCCTTGAAAGGGTATAATTCTTTGATACAAGAAATTCTATTGTTTCATCAAAGGTCATATATCCTTTGATATTTAATATTTTATTATATATATCTTTATCTATCTCCACAGGAAGATGATCTTTTATTTCTTCATATATGATATTATTCGTTTTCAATTCCAGAATCTTTAGATAAAGCATGTCACTTAAAAGATTATCATTAGGTATAGTTCCATTTTTATTTACATTCAAAAGATATTCGAAGGTCTTATCAGGAATCTTATCTTTAAGAAGATTTACATTACATGTTTTTAGAATATAATTTCTTATTGCCTCGGCAGACATGAAATCACATTCTTTATCATTTATGTCGTGATAGGTTCCGATTCTTTTAATGATAACCGGTTTTATGGATGAATTAATACGGTTTAGTTCTGTCATATAGGAAATTGCAAGGATATTATTAGGGGTAGATAGAATAGAGCTGTATTCATTTCCCAGGAGCTTTTCTATGGCTTTTTCTCTTGCTTTAGGGTAGGACAGTCCGCCTTTCATATTGTTATTTAAAAGAGTTTTATAATCATCATTTTCTCTTGTTAAAAAGTCAGCTAAATAACTCATTTTTTTTATGTCATCACATTCAGCTCCAAAAACAAGATGAGTTACACAGTTCATTGAATTTAAAATGTGACAGGCACCAAAAGAAAAGTCATCGGCTGACCCGGTGGCAAATAGAAATGGAAGTTCCAATACACAGTCAACAAAAGAATTAGCAGCACATTCGGCTCTTTTATACTTATCTAAAATAGCCATACTGCCTCTCTGAAGAAAATTACCGCTCATAATAGAAACTGTATAGTCGGCTTTTGTTATTTCTTTTGCCATTTCAGCGTGGTATAGGTGACCATTGTGAAATGGATTATATTCTGTTATAAGACCGGCAATAATTGGCATATGACTCCTTTTTATGGTGTTTCATTTATGACACACTTAATGTAATAGAATTAGTTTATGGTTTATAAACGTAACTAAAATATATCATATCAAGAGATTTGTGGAAATATAATAATGCTTATGTTATGATTGAAATGCAGATCATTTCATTTACATTTGAGGTTGACATTTAAATCCGGATAAGATAATATATGTTACATGAATACCGAACAAATGTTTGATGGAGGAAAGTTGATGGCTACAGAAGATAAGAAGAGAGCTCTAGATGCTGCTGTTGCTCAGATCGAGAAGCAGTATGGTAAAGGCTCTATTATGAAATTAGGTGAAGATACTACTAATATGAATATAGAGGTTGTTCCTACCGGATCCCTCAGTCTTGATATTGCTCTTGGAGTTGGCGGAATGCCTCGCGGACGTATCATTGAGATTTATGGACCTGAATCAAGTGGTAAGACAACTCTTGCTTTACATATAGTTGCAGAGGTTCAAAAGCAGGGCGGTATCGCAGGATTTATTGATGCTGAACATGCTCTTGATCCTGTTTATGCTAAAAATATTGGCGTTGATATTGATGATCTTTATATTTCACAGCCTGATAACGGAGAACAGGCTCTTGAGATAACAGAGACTATGGTAAGATCAGGCGCCATTGATGTTATCGTTATAGACTCAGTTGCAGCTCTTGTTCCTAAGGCTGAAATTGATGGTGAGATGGGAGACAGTCATGTAGGTCTTCATGCAAGACTTATGTCTCAGGCTTTAAGAAAACTTACAGCTGTTATTGGAAGAACCAATTGTGTTGTTATTTTCATTAATCAGCTTCGTGAGAAAGTTGGTATAATGTTCGGAAATCCAGAGACAACAACAGGAGGCCGTGCACTTAAGTTCTATTCATCAGTTCGTCTTGATGTAAGACGTATTGAAGCTCTTAAGGCTGGTGGAGAGATTGTTGGTAACAGAACCAGAGTTAAGGTTGTAAAGAATAAGGTGGCTCCTCCTTTTAAGGAAGCAGAATTTGATATCATGTTCGGTAAGGGAATCTCAAAAGAAGGAGATATCCTTGATCTTGCATCAGATAAGGGAGTTATAGTTAAGTCCGGTGCATGGTATTCTTATCTGGGTGAAAAAATCGGTCAGGGACGTGATAATGCAAAGATTTATCTTGCATCACATCCTGATGTTATGGAAGAGATAGAAAAGAAGGTTAGAATCGAATATGGTGTGGATGAAAATCCAGAAGGTTCTGATAAGGGGGATGAAGAATAATTTAAATGCAAAGCGCTTTTTCTAAAGCGGTTGATCTCTTGTCGAGAGCAGAGCAATCTGCTCTCGATATTCGTTTAAAGCTAAAGAAGAAAGGCTATAATGAGGAAGAGATACAAGCCGCCATCGATAAATTATATGAACTTCATTATCTTTCTGACAGAAGATACGCGGAAAGCTATATCAGAAAGTATTCCAAAAGTAAATCAAGAAGTCTTATTACCAGAGAACTTTATATGAAAGAAATATGTATAGATGATCTGGATGATATTTTTGATGAAGTCTATTTGT
This sequence comes from Lachnospiraceae bacterium UBA3772, assembly GCA_002371025.1. Classification (GTDB taxonomy): domain Bacteria; phylum Bacillota; class Clostridia; order Lachnospirales; family Lachnospiraceae; genus Eubacterium_Q. The sequence goes on from DFFQ01000228.1 coordinate 8,965, forward strand.
ATGAAAATTTAGATGAAGAAAAAATAATAAAATCTTTGCTTGATCATAATTTTAAAAATGCTGATTTTACTGATGATAAGGTAAAAAAACGTGCAATTTCTTTCCTGATTAGACACGGATTCAATTATTCAAGTGCCACTCTTTACTTGACATAATTCCTAAAAATGTATAAGATTAATTTGTTGTACTAAAGCGTGCAACGATAACTTAATAAGGAGGTGCTCCTGTGGGAACTGGTGCTATAATCATCTGTGCAATAGTAGCTGTTGTCCTCGTTGTAGTAACTTGGTTTGCTGCCATAGCATATCGTAAAAATATTGCAGAAGCCAAGATCGGTAGGGCAGAGGATAAAGCTAAGAGTATTATAGATGAAGCTGTTAGGGCCGCTGAAGAAAAGCAGCGTGAAGTACTTCTTAATGCTAAAGAGGAAGCTCTTAAGATCAAGAACGAATCTGAGCGAGAAGTAAAAGAACGCAGAACTGAAGTTCAGCGTATGGAGAAGAGAGTGCTTTCAAGAGAGGAGAATCTTGACAAGAAGACTGATGCCATCGAAAAGAAGGAACAGTCACTTGCATCACGTGAGGCAAATCTTGCAAGAAAACAGGCTGAACTTGAAGAACTTTCACAAAAAAGACAGCAGGAATTAGAAAGAATCTCTGGACTCACCTCTGAACAGGCAAAGG
>DFFQ01000235.1 GCA_002371025.1 Lachnospiraceae bacterium UBA3772
AAATATCTTTCAGCTTACAAGATGCTTACAGGTAAGGATTTATAAATCTAGACCTTCTTGATTCTGTTATGTTTCAGGAATAAACAGCAAAAAAATCCCACGGCATTCTGTCGTGGGATTTTTTCAAACTCATATATATGACTAATTAAATCTAGCCTTCATTTCTTCATTGGCCTTTAATGCATCTTCCTGCATCTTAGCTCTTTCCTTAAGAAGGCCTTCGCGGATTTCCGGATGCTTAACTGCCATAATCTGAAGAGCAAGCCATGCTGCATTTTTGCTTCCGTTGATAGCAACTGTTGCTACTGGAATTCCAGATGGCATCTGAACGATAGAATAAAGGGCATCTGTTCCATCAAGGACAGAACCTGAAAGTGGAACACCGATAACAGGAAGTACTGTCTGACTGGCTACAACTCCTGGAAGTGCTGCTGCCATACCTGCTGCTGTAATTACTACTTCTGTTCCATCGTTATTTATCTCATCGATAAATGCTGAAAGCTCTTTATGTGCTCTGTGGGCTGAGAGACATCTTACTGCTACCTGAACGTTGTATTTCTTTAATATCTCTACTGCTGGTTCTACTTTACTAAGATCACTTGTTGATCCCATGATGATTGCTGCTTTCATAATTTCCACCTTTCATTTGATATGATTATTAATTAATCCCTTGAAGGATTTCTTTAGCTTTTTGGTACTTTAAAAATCTCTGCTCATCTTTTTTTGTTATAACATTAAGCCTTGTTCTGTCGCTGTTATGATTCAGATCAGCTAATTTTACTACGGATGCAATTGGATCATCTTTTAAAGCTCTTACATAATCAAGATAAGGTACCTCATCTCTATGGGTCAGCAGGTTTATAGCATTGATTACATTTTCGCTAAAGCCTGCTTCTTTTAATTCATCCAATGTTACATCTGTATCTTCTACCACATCATGAAGAATAGCAACTATGCAGGTTTCTTCTGTTGTCATCTGTTCTGCGATATGCATTGGATGGAAGATATAAGGTATACCTGAACGGTCCAGCTGACCTTCATGGGCCTTATATGCGATATTGATAGCTCTCTTAGTAAGTTCAGTATAAATCATCTCTTGCCTCCGATCATCACCCTAATCTTTTATCTTTCTTCTCTAAAGTAAGCAAGTCCAAGACTCTGAGGTGGCTGATTCTCTTTCTTTTTACGGAAACTAACAACTATAAGTACAACTATTGTTACTATGTAAGGGAACATCTGGATCAGGTCAGTTGTATAACTTGCAACCTTGATTCCAAGGATATCCGGAAGGAACTGATATAACCAGTAAAGTGTACCGAATATATATGCTCCAACGATTGCCATAATTGGCTTCCATGTTGCAAATATAACAAGGGCAACTGCTAACCATCCAAGAGCTTCTATCTGGCCTGTTGTAGCCCAGATTCCCTGATTATAATCAAGTACATAAAAGAGACCGCCAAGTCCGCTGATACCTGTTCCAATTATTGTTGCTAAATATTTATACTTTGTTACATTTATACCCGCCGCATCAGCTGTAGCAGGATTTTCACCTACTGCTCTTAAATTAAGACCAGTTTTGGATTTGTAGAGGAATCTCTGAAGTATAATGGCAATGATTATAGCAAGATAAACCATAAAACCGTAAGAGAAGAATATTTCTCCTACACCCTTTATTCCTCCTAAAACCGGAAGGCGCTTTGTAAATGCTTTGTTTGCAAATGGAGCTGCTGCATATGTTTCTCCTTTTAACATCAATGCTCCAAAGAAATTTGCAACGCCCATACCGAATGTTGTAAGTGCAAGACCTGTAACATTCTGGTTTGCACGAAGTGTTATGGTAAGGAAGCTGTAGATAAGTCCACCTAACATTGAAAGTATGATACATACTGAAATGGCAATAAGTATTGCAACTACAGCATTTGGATTCGCTACATTTTTCTCATAATAATAAGCAGAAGCAAAACCTCCAAATCCGCCAAGGTACATAACTCCTGGAACACCTAAGTTAAGATTACCTGACTTCTGAGTAAGTATCTCACCCATGGCACCAAACATTATGATGGTACCAAATGATATGGATCTCATTAACCATGTAATAAGTGTATTAATCATTTTCGCCTGATACCTCCTTTGTCTTTTTTCTGAATATTACCTTGTAATTAACGAAGAATTCGCATCCAAGGATAAAGAAAAGGATAATACCTGTGATAATATCTGCCGCATAATCATTAAGCTGATAAGCTGAAGCTATCTGATTTGCGCCCTTCTTAAGGAAGATAAGAAGGAATGAGATAAGTATCATAGTAAATGTATTAAATTTTGCAAGCCATGCTACTATGATGGCTGTAAATCCGTTGCCGCCTGCTGTATCAGCAGAAATGGTCTGATTTGTTCCTGCAACCTGAAGGCATCCTGCAAGTCCGCATATAGCACCGGAAATGATCATTGTTCTAATCATTACACGGCTGACACTGATACCTGCATATCTTGCAGTATTTTCTGATTCACCAACTACTGTTATCTCATAACCCTGCTTTGTTCTTTTCAGATAATAATACATAGCAATTGTTAAAACAGTAACAATGATGATATTGATATTGTATCTCTGTCCCCAGACTCTTGGGAACCATCCTTCCTGAGTACCCATGTTAAGCTTACCAAGAGAAGATGCCTTACCTCTCATGATATTTACAACGCAAAGTGTTATCTGAGTTGCAACATAATTCATCATCAGGGTAAAAAGTGTTTCATTTGTATTCCACTTTGCTTTAAAATATGCTGGAATAAATCCCCAGATACCGCCAACTATGATACTTGCAAAGAACATACATGGGAAAAGGATTATTGCAGGAATCCTAGGTCCAAGTCCTACCATTATGATGGCAGTTACAACACCACCCATCAGTACCTGACCTTCAGCTCCTATGTTCCAGAACTTCATTTTAAAGGCTGGAGCAAGAGCTATTCCTATAATAAGAAGCGCTGCTAAGTCTCTCATGGCCCATGAAAATCTTAAGCTGCTTCCAAATGTTCCAGCTGTCATAACTCCATATACTGACAGAGGATTAAGACCAGTTACAAAAAATATAAATAATGCATCAACTATAAGTGCCAGGATAATAGCGATAACTCTCGCCATTATCTTTCTTGTAAGAGTTGCACCATCTCTCTTAACAATATGCATAAGAGGTTCTTTATTTCGCATGATGTTTAGAATCCTCCTTTGATTTTACCTTAAGATTTGTCATAAGAAGACCAACCTCTTCTTTTGTTGTTTTTCTAGCATCGAGGATACCATTGTTATGACCATCGCAAAGAACAAGGATCCTGTCACAAAGGGCAAGCATAACATCAAGATCTTCACCAACATAGATGACTGCAACGCCCTGTTTTTTCTGTTTATTAAGCAGATTGTAGATAGTATATGAAGTATTGATATCCAGACCACGTACTGCATAAGCTGTCATAAGAACTATAGGATTATCAGCAATTTCACGTCCTACTAAAACCTTCTGAACATTACCACCTGAAAGTCTTGATACAGGAGTAGAAATATCCGGAGTAACAACTCCAAGTTCTTCTTTGATCTTTTCTGCAAGTTCTCTAGGTTTCTTGGTATTAATGATAGGTGAATTACCCTTATCATATGACTTAAGAAGCATGTTACCTGTCATGCCCATAGAACCTACAAGTCCCATACCGATTCTATCTTCTGGAACGAAAGAAAGATGAATACCAGCTTCTCTTATATCTCTAGGTGAAAGTCCTATAAGTTCTTTAGGATCTGTCTCATCTTCCGGATAATAGTTAATAGATGAATTATCTTTTGTCTTCTGAAGACCAGCTATAGATTCAAGGAGTTCTTTCTGACCATTACCAGAAATACCTGCAATACCAAGGATCTCACCACCTAATACATCAAAAGAAATGTCATGAAGGACTTCTATTCCTTCATTTCCTTCAACTGTAAGGTGTCTTACCTCAAGTCTCTTAACAGTATTTTCTGGATCATCTCTCTCGATATTAAGAGTTACCTTCTTACCAACCATTAATTCTGTTAATTTTTCTTCTGTTGCAACACTTGTTTCAATATCTCCAGCATATTCACCCTTACGAAGGATCGCTACTCTGTCAGATATTTCAAGCACTTCATTAAGCTTATGAGTAATGATTACGATAGCCTTTCCGTCTTCTTTCATGTTACGCATAACATCAAATAATTTTTCTGTTTCCTGTGGAGTAAGAACGGCTGTTGGCTCGTCAAGAATGAGCACCTCTGCTCCTCTGTAGAGGACCTTGATGATCTCTAAGGTCTGCTTCTGAGATACGCTCATGTTATAGACTTTCTGGTCCAGATCCAATTCAAAATTGTATCTGTTACAGATTTCTTTAGCTTTTTTCTTTATATTCTTAATATTGAATCTGCCTTTTTCCTCAAGTCCGAGAGCGATATTTTCCGCTGCTGTAAATACATCAACTAATTTGAAATGCTGATGTATCATTCCGATATGATATTTAAAAGCGTCTTTTGGTGATTTGATATCTGCCTTCTCACCATCAACATAGATGCTTCCCGAATCTGGGAAATAGATTCCTGAAAGCATGTTCATAAGAGTGGTCTTACCACTACCATTTTCACCAAGTAATGCAAGGATCTCACCTTTCTTTACATCGAAAGAAATATCCTTATTGGCAGCCACGCTTCCAAAAGTCTTTGTGACTTTTTCAAATCTAATGGCACTATCCATAGAATTATTACCTACCTATTTTGTTAATTAATTTATCTCGCTGCATTCTACGTAAAGAAAACGTAGCAACGTTATACTAGTACTTTATTGTATCAGTTATCCTCCCTTAACTCAAGGAAAGAAGTGTGAATTAGAAATAAAAAAGAGCTGTGAAAAAATGAATCTCATTTTTTCACAGCCCCCTATATATAACGTAATTATTTACAAATTACTGAGCGTCAGCATCCTCTGTGATTCCGTCGATACGAAGTGAGAAATATGGAGCTGAACGAAGTGTTGACTCTGAGAAGTATCCATCAACAATAGCCTCTTTCTTATCACCCTGGTAGATAACCTTTGGCTGATCACCTGAATAATCCATAAATGAAAGATCGATAGGAGCTGTTGTAACCGGCTTACCACCAACTGTGAATGTTGTTGTATCAAATACATGAAGTGAACCATCTCTTAATGCTGCTTCAACTTCTGCTACCTTTTCATCAGTTCCTGGTGCAACTGATTCACCAAGCTTTGTGATTCCAACTGCATTTGCAGCATAACCTGAAGCCCAGTCTGTATCAACTTCCTTACCGTCAAGCATCTGCTGGAATGCATATTCATAATAAACTTCCCAGTTGTTTGTAGCTGATGTAAGAGCAGCCTTTGGAGCTGTCTCAAGCATGTCTACATTATATCCAACTGAATAGCAGATCTTACCGTTATTCTGAAGCTTCTGAACAGCTGCTGGAGCACCTGTTGAGTCAGCATGCTGACCGATGATAACGCAACCGTTTGCGATAAGAGCTTCTGCTGCTGCACCTTCTTTATCGATATCGAACCAAGAATTTGTGTACTTAACTTCCATAACAACTGTAGGGAATACACTCTTTATACCAAGATAGAAAGCTGTATAACCTGAAACAACTTCTGCGTAAGGATAAGCACCAACGTAACCGATCTTTACATTTCCATCCTTATCAAAGTTTTCTGGATGAGCCTCAGCAGTAAGTGTTCCATTCTCTGTTAACTCTTTTAACTTAAGACCAGCAACAACACCTGATACATAACGTGATTCATAAACATTTGTGAAAGCGTTCTTTAAATTTGAAAGACCACTTACTGATGCAAAATCACCTGTCATAGCAACAAATGTTACTTCTGGATACTCTTCAGCTACAGTTGCCATATATGTCTGATGACCATAGCTGTTTGATAAAACGATCTTGCAACCCTGTGCAACAAGGTCCTGAGCTGCATCTGAGCACTCTGAGCTTTCTGGAACCTTATATTTCCAGATGATGTTTGATGATGGAATTCCGAGCTTTTCAGCTGCTGCTTTAATTCCGTCCATATGTGCCTTTGTGTAACCTTCAGTCTCGTCGCCTACAAGGATAACACCTATCTTAAGACTGTTAGCCTTTGCGTTTGTAGATGTGCCATTTTCGCCGTTATCTGCCTTATTATTTCCACCGCAAGCTACAAGTGAAAATGTAAGACAAATTGCAAGTAAAAGGCAGAGAAGATTCTTTGCTTTCTTCATTTCGTCCTCCTGAAATAAATAAAATATTTTATTACAACGGTGATTATAATTTACTGTTTTAAAAAAGGCAATATAGATTTTATATAAAAAATGCTTTAAAATCTTATTATTGTTTAGAAATTTCCCATCATATTAAGAAAGGATACAAAATGGAAGTAAAAATCTGTGGTATAAGAACCCTTGATGAAGCAATAAAAATCAGCAGTTTAAACCCTGATTATATAGGGTTTGTCCTCTTCTTTCCTAAGAGTAAGCGTAATATCTCTATAGAAGATGCTGCTGCAATAATAAATGATCTTCCTCCTATTAAGAAGGTTGCAGTTACTGTTTCCCCATCCTTAGAACAGATTAAAATGGTAGAAAATGCACATTTTGATATTCTTCAGATCCATGGGGCATTTGATAAGTCTTTGATAAAGAATATACATATCCCTATCATCCGCGCTTTTAACGCCGGAAATTTAGAAGATCTTTCTTTCTATATGAGTAATGATAAAACCATCGGCTTATTATTTGATGCTCCGGATCCCGGAAGCGGAAAGACTTTCGATTACAGCCTTATACCAGACATTAAAGGCTGCCATAAAATACTCTTTTTATCCGGAGGATTAAATCCTTCAAATGTAAAATCCGCAATTCAGGCTGTAAATCCCCATGCTGTAGATGTAAGTTCAGGAGTGGAAAACATTGATGGTACCGGTAAAGATATTAAA
>DFFQ01000158.1 GCA_002371025.1 Lachnospiraceae bacterium UBA3772
ATAAGGGTTTTATCCCCTGGGATGACGATATTGATATCATGATGCCAAGACCTGATTATGAAAAACTTTTAGACATTTCAGCATCTTCTCCCAATTCAAGATATCAGTTATTAAGTTCTAGGAATAACGGCTATCTATATGGTTTTGCAAAGATTGTTGACAAGCAGACAGAAATTGTAGATGATACCATTGAGGAAATACCAGGGCTGGGTATTTGGGTGGATATTTTCCCTTTTGATGGCATGAAAAGTAAAACTTCATGGAATAATAAATTCTGTTTTTACTTAAATAAATTCCGTGGTGCTGCCGTATATAAAGAATTTCCCCAAGGAAAAGGTGCAAATTTTCTGACTTGGAAATTATGTCGTCTTATAGGTTATCGGTTGTTCCTGAATTTGTATGAACGTTTCTGCAAGTCTATTCCATATGATAGTTCACAGTATGTTGGCTTGATTTCCGATATGCTTGATTATCATGAGAGGGAACTTTTTTCACAGACCACAAAAGTGGAGTTTGAAGGAAAAAAATACGATGCCCCTATAGGTTATGATAAGGTATTAAGAAATTATTATGGTGATTATATGCAGCTACCTCCCGAAGATCAGCGCCAGACACATCATATAAAAGCAATATTAAAATCTAATTAAATCAAGTGAAAAATGGAAAGGCTACTTTTATTAAGCTTACTATTGTTGTTGAGTATGCAAAATTACGCTCAAGAAGTTGCAAAAGAATTAAAAGATTCTAAGTTCTCTTTATCATTAGAATTAAGTTCTAAATATATGTGGAGAGGATTAGAATATGGCGATGCTCCAACCGTGTTCCCCGGGATTAATTTTAATTATAAGAATTTCAACGCCTATGCAATGGGGGCATACTCTGTGAACGGTTCGCATCAGGAAGTGGATCTTGGTATTGGTTATACCAAAGACTGGTTCTTTATTGGTGCTGCTGATTATTATTATCCATCTGCAGTTGGGAATAAAGATAGTTATTTTAACTTGAATAACCGCGAGACAGGACATTCTGTCGAACTATACACCACTATCTCTCCTCAAAAAATACCTCTTTGGTTAACTTTGTCATCATATATTTGGGGGGCCGATAAGAATCTGGATGGCAAACAAGCCTATTCCTCTTATGCTGAGTTGGGGTATAATTTTAACTTCAAAAATGACAATGTCCTGAGTGTGTGTGTGGGTGCAGCATTGAACAAGGGTTTCTATACGGATTATGAAAAAGGGTTTAACGTGGTAAATATCGGGCTTAAATACGCCACCTCAATTCCACTTGGTAAGTTCCGACTTCCCGTCAGTGCATCCTATATTCTTAACCCTTATAAAGAAAAGTCGTTCATTACATTCTCTTTATACCTGAACAGTTAAAATGAAGACGGCAGTTATACTAACGGCCAGAAGGGAACGGGATTCGGACATTCCCTATCCACTGATTCCGTTTGACGGAGAAAAATGCCTGATAGACAGGACACTTGACATACTAAGGCAACTTGGTATAGTCAATATTGTCATGGTGACCGGTTTTAAATCGGAGTTATTTGAAGTATACAACCATGAGGATGTGACAATACTCAAAAATGTCGATTACCGTTTTACTGCTTCCATGGCTTCATTAGCAGTTGCAAAAGACTTTATACATGAGGATTTTTTATTAATCGAAGGTGACACTTTTTATGAGAGTAAGGTCATTGAGTGTTTAGTAAATACCCCGCATAAAACATGTCTGGCTATCACAGAAGAATCTGGTAATGGTGACGAAGCATTTGTTGAACTGAACCAAGGATTTGTCACCAAAATCAGCAAGGACAAACATCAACTTGCCAATTTTGAAGGAGAACTCTTAGGCGTTTGCAAAATATCATATGAAGTATATCAGCGCATGTTGCAGAAATGGACTTCATGCAGTAACCTATATATGAATTATGAATATTTGCTGATGGATTGTACATCTGTTCTTGAGCGCCCTTATATCATGTTTAAAAACCTGATATGGGGAGATGTGGATAATCAGGAAAATATGCTCAACCTGAAAAATTACATCTATCCAACTCTCCGCCGCAAAGAGAATCCATTTGACAAAGAAAACCTAATGAATCATTTGGAGCAGATATTCCCGAACAAAGATGTAAGAACTCATGCCCACATAGAACAGATAGGTGGAATGTCCAACAAGAATTTTAAAGTTACTATTGGAGAAGATGAGTTCGTTCTGCGTGTACCAGGGAATGGTTCTGAGGGAATGGTTGTCCGCACCAATGAGGAACAGAATTCTTTAATGGCTTGTAGAATTGGCATTAGTCCTTCTATCCATTATTTTAATAGTGGAACAGGCATTAAATTAGCAGAATATATTAAAAATGCAGAGACTCTAAACCATGCAACAATTCAACGGAGGGCTCATTTGAAACAGATTGCTGGAATTTATAAAAAACTCCATCAATCAAACGTCAGATTTAACAACGATTTCAACGTGTTTCATGAGATTAGAAATTACGAGCATCTTCTATTGAAAAATAATGTGAAAATGTATCCGGAATATGGAGATATCCGTGATAAGGTTTTCCAAATGGAAACACGCCTGAATGACATTGGTATTCAACTTTCACCTTGTCATAATGATAGCGTAGCAGAGAATTTTATTAAATCTGAAGACGGAACTATATATCTCATAGACTGGGAATATTCTGGCATGAATGATCCTATCTGGGATCTGAGTGCGCTTTTCTTAGAATCAGAATTTACTGAAGACAGTAAAGATTTCTTATTAGATTTATATTTCGATGGTAAGATACCAAATCATTTAGAAGAAAAACTGCTTATTTACCAGGTTTTAATGGATGTTTTATGGTCTATGTGGACTGTTATTAAAGAAGCAAAAGGTGATGACTTTGGTACTTATGGAAAAGATCGCTTACAAAGAGCGATTCTGAATCTTCAAAAAATACAAAACTATTAATTGATATGGAACAAAAAGAGACTTTAGGTAAAAAAATAGACTGGGTTATGACATTAGTTCCCTTCGTGGGCGTGTCTGCACTTTGTGCATTGTTTATGTTGATTCCTGATGATTCAAAAACAATATTAGAGGCTATTCGTAAGTTTATCGGTGATGACTGCGGAATCTATTATGCAATCTTAGGTGTCGGTGTATTTTGGTTGTCATTATGGACTGCGTTCTCTAAGTACGGAAAAGTGAAATTGGGTAATCTGGATAAGCCCCAATATGGGAACTTTATGTGGGGAGCCATGATTTTCACTTCTGCTTTGGCTGCTGACATCATGTTCTACTCTTTAAGCGAATGGGCTATGTATGCCAGTGATGAACATGTGAAAGCAATGGGAAGTATGCAGATGTGGGTTCCTACGTTTCCCCTCTTCCATTGGGGACCAATTGCTTGGTGCTTCCATATCATCTTGGCCATCTGCTTCGGGTTTATGATGCATGTCCGGCAGCGAGACCGTCAACGTTTTTCTGAAGCATGCCGTCCATTGCTCAGAGATAAAGTAGATGGAAAATGGGGAAGGCTCATCGATATTACTGCCATTCTTGCAATGCTGGCAGGAATAGCAACGACATTCTCTCTTGCCACACCTTTATTATCTGCTGCATTATGTAATGTATTGGGCATTTCTGAAAGTGTTATATTAACCATTCTTTTGCTTATTATCATTGCTGTTATATATACACTGGCTGTGTGGTTTGGCATGAAAGGCATCTCCAAAATGGCTAAATGGTGTATGTATTTCTTTTTTGCTTTTTTAGGCTATGTCCTGTTTTTGGGTGGGGAAACCCGTTATATTTTGGAAACAGGATTCCAAAGTATCGGAAATCTTGTCCAGAATTTCATAGGGCTTTCAACAACGCTGGATCCACTTCGTGAGACTTCTTTCCCACAGAACTGGACATTATATTATTGGGCGTATTGGATGGCATGGACTATTGGCACACCATTCTTTATTGGATTGATTAGTAAAGGACGCACCATAAAGAACACAATTCTTGGTGGATATGGCTGGGCTTTGGCTGGTACTTTCACATCGTTTATTATTTTAGGCAATTATGGCTTGGCTCAACAGATGAAACATGGGCTGGATATTGTGGGCTTTGTAGATGGTGGTGGAACTTATTATGAAGCAATTTTGAAAATCTTGGGGACATTGCCATTGCCAAGCCTTGCAATGCTGCTTCTTGTTATTACAATGATTATGTTTTATGCAACATCTTTTGATACGCTGACCCTAATTGCATCTACGTATTCGTACAAAAGAATTGGAGCGGAAGAAGAACCTCATAAACTTATCCGAACATTATGGGCAGTGATGTTCATCTTATTCCCTATTGGTTTAATCTTTGCGGAAAATTCAATGTACGGTTTGCAGTCTGTATCCATTATTGCCGCCTTTCCGATAGGTATAATCATTATTCTAATGATTTGGTCTTTTTTTAAGGATGCAAATTTGTATATTAACGAAAAGTAATAAATGAACGCAATTATTCTTGCTGCAGGAATGGGTACCCGGCTTCGTCCCTTAACAAACGATATTCCCAAATGTCTCGTTAAGGTAAACGGTATGCCTATGGTTGAACGCCAAATCCAATTTCTACATGAAATTGGTATTGAAGATATTACACTTGTATCTGGATATAAGGCTGAAAAACTGGATTTTTTAAAGGAAAAATATGGAGTAGATATTGTATATAATGAGAAATATGATATCTGCAACAATATTTATTCCATGTATAAAGTTCTCGACAGATTTGGTGATACATGGGTGATTGAAGGTGATATATATATGCAAAGCAACTGCTTTACAAAAAATATCGGTGGATCTACCTATTTTGCAAAGTGGCATGATCACTATTTCAAAGAATGGGGACTTGTTACCAACTCTGAAGGGTATTTAGAATCAATAAATGTTGGTGATGGACAAGGAATGATCATGTCTGGTATCTCTTTTTGGAATGTTAATGATGCAAGAATTATCAGTGATGAAATCATGTATTTAATTAAAAAGGAGGATTATGAAGATTTGTTCTGGGACAATTCTGTCATCAACGTACTGAATAAAGTGAATATTCGAGTTCAGAGATTTGATGATTTGTTTGAAATGGACACATTAGAAGATATTCTCCAATTTAATAACTTATAATTGGAATGCTAGTAAATTCAATTATATTCTGGATATTTTTTGCAGTGTTCCTGCTACCCTACTTCACGCTGATGCGGGGAAGCAATAAGATACAAAACTTGTGGCTATTGGCTGCAAGTTACGTTTTCTATGGGTATGCGGATTGGAGGATGTGCATTCTTTTGTTAATCGCCACTATGACATTCTACCTGTTGGGAATGGCAATTAATAGGGTTTCAAGATTCAGGTTTCAAGATTCAGGTAAATCATTACTCACTCCAAAAACGTTTGTTGTTTTGGGAGTTATCCTGGGAGCGGGAATGCTGCTGTACTTTAAGTACCTGA
>DFFQ01000123.1 GCA_002371025.1 Lachnospiraceae bacterium UBA3772
TGCAAAAGGCTCACGACTTCCACATTCGTCGACACTGTTATCGGAACACAATGCTGATGTGTCCTTTTTGGTATTAGGATCATGTTTCTTTCTTCGTTCTTTTCACCGATAATTACTTTCTCAATCAAACATTCAAAGATTTCTCTGTCAAATTCCTTTAATCCTACTTGAGTTGAAAGAACTTGTCTGAATTTTGCTATTTTCTTCTTAATATCTTCTTCTCTGCTTATTAAATCCCGTTCAATAGAAATCTGTTGACTGATACTGGTTTCTTCCTTATTATAATTATAATCGGTGATTTTGTAAATTTCTTTTTCAATATTACCATTTAAAAATTCTTCAAGCAGTTTCTTTCTCTTTTTTTTAAGATCATTCTCCTTTCATCTTGACCTTACCGGCGGCGTTTTCACTCTTATTGTCCTCGCTGACAAGATTTCCGATAAAAGCTACTGTTTCCGCCGTACCTTTTATCAGGTATGTCATTCCGTCTATTGTTACCTTTACCACCTCATCCGCTATCTGCGCTTCTGCACTCATGATTTTTCCTCCTACTTACTAAAAACATTCTTATCCTTATGATTTCCTTGATCTTTTGCTTCCATTTCACGCTGATGTTCACGGTGAACATGAAAAAAGCAGGGCTTCCTGCTTTTTATCCATGTTCCATTCTTTAATATGAAACTTACAAAATCAAAAATGTAGTTATGCATCGGATTTCATTATTATCTTAATAGTAATAATCTATTATTATTAACTACATTGATATCAGTCTTAGTTTTGTGGTTTTTGTTTTTTTCTTCCTTATACGAGCACCTGCGAATGGTAGGTGCTCTAATAAAACCATAAAACATAAACCCAAATACCCCTATACTTTTTTACTTCATGGAAAGCATCTCTACCTTCGTTCTTAATAATACAGAATGACCTAAATTCATAGTATCAAAATCATATATTATTCAATTTGAGATTGCCATCTTTAAAACCAAATATATAAAGTTTCGTTCCTATTTTATTAGCTGAAACAAAATAGTTCTCATTTACATCAACTGCCCCATTGCTTTCGATTTCGCTTGGAAGAGAAATGCACTCCTTTTTTCCCTCATAATCAATTATATATAATTGATTGTGTTTATTATCTTCATCATATCCCGTAATGAATATTCTATCATCAAACAAAGCAAAATTTGTTTCATCATATTTTATTCTTTCTATAGTAGTAATCTTTTGAATCTGATCCCCATTTAGCATATAAAAATCAGCTCCTGAATATATGTATCCATCCTCTATATCATAATTGTTTGACGGCATTTTCTGAGAAATTGATGCAGCAAAATATAATCTATTATTATATTCTTTCATGGATGTAATATATCCATCGAATATTTTAATACTACTTTTCTTAACCAAATCATATTCAAATAGACCATCAATTCCACCATAATACATTTTTTCAGCTGTAATTACATACAAATCACTATCATTTGCGAAAGAATAAAACTCATTACTTATGGAAGTATTACAATTCCATGTAATGATACGGTTTCGTTCTTTATAGAAACAAGTATCATTCAAAACCGCTATTAATTCATCACTATAAAAATCGGGTGATGTTCCAATGTTCTTTCTTATTTCATTTTCAAACTTAATAAGGTTTTTCCCATCATTAAAAAACACCTCATTATTCAATGATGTCAAATTTCCTATTCCTATCTTCTCTTTCTTCCCAGTTAGTATGTCAATTTTGTAAACATTAAAATCCTGATCCTGAAAGAAAATATTATTATTCTGCAAACACATTTCTTTTATTTCAAGAGGATCAAATGTTTTTTCGCATCCACTAAGTATCAACACGGTAAACACTATTAAAACTAATATGCTTTTTCTCATAATACACATTTTCTTTTTTTCATCATTTATTTTATGTAGCATACTATAAACCTAAAAGTGCACCAAATGTGCACCATAAACAATAATTTTTTTAATTCTTTTTGAAGGAATAAACATAAAACGAATAGTTTAATGGTCATAATGCGAGATTTTTTTGTTTAAATTTAGCAAATAAAACATGTCTTAAAAAGTCAAAAGACTGCAAAACTACCAAAAATTATTTTTTTGAAGCTTTTCTAGTCACAACGGTTTTGCTTTTAGGTAGTGCTATAGATCAGGATGTCTCCAGGGTTCTTTCTTTATAGTTTACTAAGACATTATATCAGTCAATCCCATGACATTCAATGAGATTATTCCATAGTCTTATAAGACAGATAACAACGCTGATGTTCACGGTGAACATGGCGGGTTTTCTGTGCTGCCATCTGCTTTTAACAGCAAAAATCCCCGGTATTACACCGAGGATTGTAGTCTTTGCTCTTTTTTATTGTCATGGATCATCTGTTTCCGCCGGCATATTCGCCACAGGCAATATCAAGCACTGTTCTTTCCGGCGTTACAATGGAATTCTCATACTGCACCTTCCACTGTGAATCGATCTGCATTTTTCCGTTTTCATCAATGCTATCTATTAATGCCACGAAGCTGAGATTTATCCCGCTAAGATTGCAGTAACCCTCAAGACAAGCACTGAGAACATCTATACACACCTTGATATACACAGACCCACAGTCCGGAGAGCAGCAACTTGGGCTTACTTTTTCCCTATGCCTGTCCTGAATATATTCACAGACCCTGCAAGCACAGACAGAGTATTATCAAATACTGAAACAAATCTGACCTGCGGTATGACCTTTTCGGGAGCCTCAAAACTGTTAAACTCGTTCTTGCTGCCTGCTGTGAGCGTCTGAACGCGGTACTCCCTACTCAAAGTTGCATCGCTTTCAAGTGACAATTCAATATCCCTGTCGGTCAGATTTACCAGCTTTATTATCAGTTCTTTTTTAGCCGTATCTACAGTGCAGACTGCTGTGATATCCGGCACCGGCTTTATCCTGTCGCTGTGCAGGATACTGCCGTTTATGCAGAGTTCATAGCTGTCTCCTTCAACAAAAAGAGTAAAATTCTTGACTGCAAGCTTGCCCGAGTATTCACTTTCGGAGACTATCATCTTTGACCAGCCGTTAAAGTGTGTCACCCTGCATTTTCCGCCTGCTGCTGTCAGCTCATAGCGGTTCTGATCTTCGTTTGTAAGACCGTTGTCCAAAAATGTGAGATGCAGTTCACTGACAGCTTCATCAAAGCCATAGCTGTAAACAACACCGGTGTCGGTCTTGGTTCCGTCAATAATAGTTTTCTCCCCGTCTTTGAGCAGAAACGTTCCACCTTTATCATGGCGGCAGGAATATGCAGTTTCCACTTCGCAGCCGCAGATATAGTCGCCCCTGTTTTGTGAAAACATTTTCAGCATATGGTAGCTGGGTATTCCGTAGCACTGATGATTGTTAAATGCTATGAGATCGGGCTGCCATTCCGTGAATTTCGGATCATTGAGAAGCGGCGCATAGCTGGTCATTTTCACCTTGTCCTGATTACGCTCTATGCCTGTCAGAAATGCAGCTTCACCCAGCGCACCCATAAGTGTGCCCTGTTTGCAACCGATAGTTGAGGCATATTCACCAACATAAATACCGATGGCTGTGGGGCTGTCGTAGATGTCGTGGTTTGCAGCAAAAAACAAAGGGTCGGCATAATAATGATCGTCCACAAGATCAGCGGCAAGACCGCTGTTTTCAACATGATCGGTGGCAATATATTTAAACTGCGGAAATTCCGCTTTAAGTCTGTCATAAAACAGCTTGTATCGCTTTTCGTATTCCTC
>DFFQ01000199.1 GCA_002371025.1 Lachnospiraceae bacterium UBA3772
TCGGACAGAACTTTATGAACCCGGCTCTTGCAGCAAGATGCTTCCTTATGATGAGCTTTGCTAAGAGAATGACTCATTTCACATATGATGGAGTAACTACTGCAACACCACTGGCTGTAATTAAATCAGGCGGCAAGGTAAATGTACTTTCCATGTTCCTTGGAAATGAAGCAGGTACCATTGGTGAGACATCAGTAATAGCACTTCTTATCGGTGCCCTTTATTTAGTGGTAAGAAAAGTAATCGACTTAAGAATCCCTGTATTTTACGTAGGTTCATTTGTAATCTTTGTAATGTTATATAAGCTGACTCAGGGTGCAGCACTCCTTGACACAGCTAAATATACAGTAAAGCAGGTATGCGGTGGTGGACTTATTCTTGGTGCATTTTTTATGGCAACGGATTATACCACATCACCTATCAATAAAAATGGAAGAATAATATATGGAATCCTTCTTGGATTTATGACATTTATATTCAGAATGTTCGGTAGTTCAGCTGAAGGTGTTTCATATGCAATAATCATTTCAAATCTTCTTGTTCCACTTATTGAAATGGCTACAAAGCCAAAGGCTTTTGGTGCTGGATATGAAAATAAGTCATTAAAGGAAAACAGAGGCTTTAAAAAGAGTGGTGACGAAGTAGAAGATAAAAAAGAAAAGTCCATCAGAGTTGTATTTGCAATCTGCCTTATAGGACTTTTCTCAGGACTTGCTCTTGGACTTATTCATGATATAACAAAGAAACCTATCGAGGAAACAGCCACAAAGAAGGAACAGGCTTCATATAAAGCTGTATTTGATTCAGCTTCAGCTTATGAAGAAAATGCAGATGTCTTAGATAAGATCAATAAGATTTTAGATGAAAATGGATATACTGATGCAGATATAGATAAAGTTTTATCTGCTAAAGATGAAAATAATAATGAGATAGGACTTATCCTTATCATCACAACTCATAAGGGATATGCAGGTGATATCCAGATGGCTGTGGGAATAAATAAAGACTGCCAGGTTACCGGCATTTCAATGCTTTCCATTGGAGAGACTCCTAACCTTGGTATGGAAGCCAGAGATAATCCGGATTTCACAGCTCAGTATGTAGGAAAAGACGTTGATAAATTTACAGTTACCAAAAATGGAGCTGCTACTGATACAGAGATAAATGCAATATCAGGTGCAACAATCACATCAAATGCAGTAACCGGTGCAGTTAATACATCACTTTTTGCAGCATCAAAAATCTATGAAGGAGGTATTAACTAATGAATAAATGTACTGAAAGACTTTATAACGGAATAGTTAAAGAAAATCCTACCTTTGTACAGATGCTTGGAATGTGCCCGACCCTAGCAGTTACCTCAACAGCAATGAATGGGCTTGGTATGGGACTTGCAACTACAGCAGTTCTTACCATGAGTAATATCATGATATCAGCCTTAAGAAAGGTTATACCGGATAAGGTAAGAATTCCGGCATTTATCACTATCATTGCTTCATTTGTAACAATAATAAGCTTTTTAATGCAGGCTTATACCCCAGATCTTTATGAAAGCTTAGGAGTTTATATAGCACTTATAGTTGTTAACTGTATCATCCTTGGACGTGCAGAAAGCTACGCTTCAAAGAATCCGGTTATCCCATCACTTTTCGACGGACTTGGTATGGGACTTGGATTTACAGTAGGACTTACAGCAATCGGTGTAATAAGAGAATTCCTTGGAGCCGGTGCTATATTCGGTATCAGCATCACAAAGGAATTGTTTGACCCGATCGCTATATTCTCCTTTAACCCCGGAGCATTCTTTGTACTGGCATTTATCATTGCAGGTATCAATGCATACGAGATAAGAAAGTCAAAGAAAACAGGTGAAAAGCCAAAGCTAAGAAGAATTGATGGATGTTCTGACTGTACAAATGTAACCTGTCAGGGAAAGGATATTCCAGAAGAAGCTATAGTTACTGAGAAAATGCTTGAAACCACAAAGAAGAATCTTCTTAATTCACAAGCTGCAAAGCCAGAACATGATAAGAAAGAGCAGCCAGCAAAAGCAGAGGCAGCAGTAAAATCAGAGCAGCCAGCAAAAGCACAGCAGCCAGCAGAAGAAGATGAGGATCAGGAAACAGAAGTTCTTGCCTCAACTTTAGAAGAAAAAGAGCAGGAAAATATAAAGAAAGATCCTGAAGTAAAAAAAGAAAACAAACCTAAGACCAAAAAGAATAATAAAAGGAAGGGGGATAAATAAGCATGAATATTTTATTATTTGCCTTATCGGCAGCGCTTGTTAACAATGTTGTCCTCGTTCAGTTCCAGGGACTTTGTCCATTCCTTGGAGTATCCAAGAATGTAAAGACTGCAGCGGGAATGGGAGGAGCTGTAATATTTGTTATGACCCTTGCCCAGACAGCTACCAGCCTTCTTTATTATCACATTCTTGTACCACTTCATATTGAATATCTTAATACTATTGCATTTATCCTTGTTATCGCAGGACTTGTCCAGTTTGTTGAGATGTTCCTTAAGAAGAAAGTAAAATCTCTTTACAGCGCATTAGGTGTTTACCTTCCACTTATCACTACAAACTGTGCAGTACTTGGTATTGCTATAAGTTCAGTACAGGCAGGATACTCAGTTGGAAAATGTATCCTTAACGGATTCTTCTCAGCTGTAGGTTTTGCAGTGGCACTTATAATCTTTGCAAGTATAAGAGAAAAAACTGAGAGAAATGATATCCCTAAAGCATTACAGGGAGGACCTATAGTTCTTATAGCTGCAGGTCTTATGGCCCTTGCTTTCAGTGGATTTTCAGGCCTTATGTAATGTAAAGGAGAATAAGTATGGATACAAAAGCAATAATCCTTGCAACATTAGTTATTATGCTTATTGCAATCCTTGTGGGTATTCTTCTTAGCAAGGCTGCAATAATATTTAAAGTTGAAGTAGATGAAAAAGAAATAGCAATTCGTGAATGTCTTCCAGGCAACAACTGTGGTGCCTGCGGATATCCGGGATGTGATGGTATGGCTAAGGCCATCAGCGAAGGAAAGGCTCCGGTCAATGGCTGTCCTGTTGGTGGGGATGCTGTAGCAGCAAAGATTTCAGAAATCACAGGTGGAACCGCCAAGGCAACAGAGAAAATGGTTGCCATGGTAAAATGTAAAGGTGACTGTGAAAAGGCAGTAGATGTCTATAGCTATGTGGGACCAGAAAGCTGTATAATCGCTGCAAATACACCAAATGGCGGTCCTAAGGGTTGTACCTTTGGATGTCTTGGATTTGGTGAATGTAAGGCAGTATGTGAGTTTGGTGCCATTTCAATAAAGGATGGAATCGCAGTGATCGATCCTGAAAAATGTAAGGGATGTAACAAATGCGTTGAAGTATGTCCAAGAAATATCATTTCTATGGTGCCATATTCTAAGAAGCATCATATAATGTGTAATTCAAAAGACAAGGGACTGGATGTTAAAAAGAACTGTTCAGTAGGGTGTCTTTCCTGTGGACTTTGTGTAAGAAGCTGTCCTAAGGAAGCCATTGAAATGAAGGGCAACCTTCCTGTAATTGATTATTCAAAATGTGTAAATTGCGGACTCTGTGCAAAGAAATGTCCAGCAAAGACCATATCATAGTAAAAAAAGAGTAGGAGAAGATATTTATGAAATGCCCATATTGTGGAGATGATAATACAAGAGTTATAGATTCAAGACCATCAGATGATAATAGCTCTATCAGAAGAAGAAGACAGTGTGATGCTTGTGGCAAGAGATTTACAACCTATGAAAAGGTTGAATCTGCACCGCTCATGGTAATAAAGAAAGATAAGACAAGAGAGATCTATGACAGAGCAAAGATCGAACAGGGACTTATCCGTTCTTGTCATAAGAGACCAGTTTCAATGGAAAAGATTGAAAAATGTGTTGATGACATCGAAGCAGCAGTCTTTAACCTTGGAACCAGAGAGGTGGAAAGCTCAATAATCGGTGAGATCGTAATGGATAAGATCAAAGATCTTGATGCTGTAGCTTACGTAAGATTTGCATCTGTATACCGTGAATTTAAGGATGTAAATACATTTATGGATGAATTAAAGAAAATCTTAAAATAGCATTTGAAATTGGAGATAACCTTCTTGAGTGAAAAAATAGTAAAACTTCTTGAATCAGGTGAATCAGAAGTGATAGTAAAAAAATCCAGATTTATCGGTATTACTTATCCGGTAAATACACCTGAGGAAGCAGCTGATTTTGTAAATAGTATAAAGAAGAAATATTACGACGCAAGACATAACTGTTATGCCTATGTAATAGGAGACAAAAGGGAACAGATCAAGTTTTCTGATGATGGTGAGCCGGGAGGTACAGCAGGTAAACCAATGCTGGATGTACTTCTTGGCAGCGGCATCACAAATATAGTAGTTGTTGTAACAAGATATTTCGGTGGAACACTTCTCGGAACAGGCGGTCTCGTAAGAGCCTACAGCGATGCTGCAAAAGAGGCTGTTGAAGCAAGTGTGACCTATACTGTTGAAAGAAAGATCAGATTAAAGATTGAGACGGATTATACTTCATTTCAAAGTCTCGAAAGATTATTTAAATCAAAAGATAATGTTACATTTGAAACTGAATACTCCGATAAGATCCTGATGAATGTAGGAATACCTGTCGATCTGGCGGAGGAGATAGAAAAGAGTGTAACAGAGATTACAAGTGGAAAAGCTCGTATTGAGAATCTGGGGGAGTTCGTAGGATAGTGACGGACACCATAATATAATAGACGCTTAAGCAATCCCCACAGCGGGCTAAAAATGCCCTTTGTGGGGATTCTTTCGCGTTTTTTTATTATATTATGGTGTCCTGTTTACATCGCAATTTAAATCACTTTTTTCAATAATTAGATTGAGCTGATTTCCATTGTATGGAAAATAAGCTGATTATTGAGTGAAGTTATATGTAATATTCTTGAGATTTGCAAATACATGGAGAAGAAGGATGTGATACAATATCTGATAATTCAGGTAACAACAGGATAAAGATAATATCAGATTATTCTGATTCAGTTACACTTGAAAGACACAACTGGAATGGTCTTTCTATAAGCTATGGCGATAATAAAACATTAATTATATCAGGCTATTTTGTATCAGAAGAGAATAGAAATTATACTATTCAGTTTAATGATGGTAAAAAATATATAATAAAATTATCAGATGATGGAAATAGTCCAAGCTTAGAAGTGGCTGAGTAAACGAAGAAAGGAATATTTATGGCAAAGTCTTTTAAAAGCGAATTTGTAAAATTATATAAAGAAAAGCTTGAACCTTATGGGTTTAAAAAGGTCAAAGGACCTCAACCTTATTTTGCAAGACTTGTGAATGGGGAGATAGTTCACATAATATCATATAGAACGTCAAGAACTAACAATCCTGGACATATAAACTTTCAATTGTGTTGTGGAATTGCTTCGATATATAGGAAAAGAATAAGATTTAATGTTACACCAGCAAGTAACTCATATTGTATGGAAACAATGGCTGATCTAATGAGATTAAGAGACCATTATTATGAAATTTCTTTAAAAAATCGCATATTTTGTGATGTAGAGTATACTGAAGAGACAATGCAAATTGTATTGGAAAAGTCTTTAATAGATGCAAAATTAATCATTGAACAGCTTGATAAGTATACTGATATGGAAAGCGCTTTAAAATTCTTTATGAAGTATAATTCAGGAACAAATATTATATTTTCTGAACCTTTATCTGACAGTTTTTCAGATGAAGAAGGGCTTTATTATTTAATTAAAGATGAAACAGCAAATTTAGATAGTATTATTGCTTGTCAAAAAAAAGATGTGGAACTTGTAGAGGAAGATTATTATAAAAAGAAATATAGTGAGAGTTTGTATGAGTATTATGAAGATTTAAAAACAGGAAGACAAGAATTCCTAGCTAATGAGGAATTATATAACGAAGGAATGAAAACTCTTCAGCAAAGAAAAGAGGATAATCTTAAGATGTTAAAGGAATATAAGGTTATCTAGTTAAACAAAATATTAAATAGAAACTCGTCACTGGTTATATTAACATGAACCTTACGGTAGTTAATAATCAGTGACGATTTTTTTTGGTTTAGTTGGATGTTTTATTGGCGTATTCTTCTGACAGACGTCTTAAATATCTTGTGGATGTGCAGGTTGGGTATTTGATTCAAATAAATGGTATTATTTTAAATCTTCCGGAGAAATGCTTAAAGGCGGATGGCAATTTATTGGTGGAAAGTGGTACTATTTGTCAGTTCATGGAGACATGCAGACCGGTTGGTTGAAATATAATAATGACTGGTATTGTTTGGATACTAATGGAGAGATGTTACGCAACACAGTAGTAGATGACTATTTTCTTAATGAAAGTGGGAAATGGGTGAATATATCTATGGCTGAAGCTACAGGCATTTATTCGTTAAAACTGCGGTTTGCAGACGGAGAAGTTGTAAATGTAACGGGAATAGATTTAAAGAAGGCGTCTTATCATCATTACTATGATAATGAGACTGTTCCACAGGCAATAGTTGCTGATGCTATATGTAAATACTATGCTGATTTAATAATGGCAGAACCTTCATTAAAAACAGATAAGGATAAAGTTGCTACTGCCGCATCTGTATCAGCTTCATTTTGCAGAGAATGTGCATATGGTCAAGATTCAGAGAGACATTACAGATCGCCTTATGGAGTATATGTCGGTAAAGTTTTTACATGCGCCGGAGCAACCAGAGCCTTGGGTAGAATTTTAGATTATATGGGATATAGCTGGACTCATGCTAATGAAAATGAGTATAAGCATCAGTGGTGCATTTTGAAAATGGATGGTAAGACAGGTTATGCCGATGGACAGGGATATTACGTTGGCTATGGTAAACACCCAGAAGATAAGTAAATCTGTTAACGTTGAGGTTCAAAGAATCGAAAAATATGATAAAATTTATACGTAATTATATTTCAGCATAACTGACTAAGACAGGTTAGAATAAATAATCTTCCAGTTTAACGTACTAAAAGGAGAAATTGTATTAGATATATGAAAAAGAAAGCTAAAACAACCAAAATTATAAGAAGTGTTCTCCTGGCAGTACTTGCAGTATTATTTGTGATTGTGTCAGGAACGTATATCTTTCATAAAATAAAAACTGCTCAGGAAATTAAACTGCTGAAGGCAAATGGATATTACAATCCAGTTTCCGTAGGAGATCATTCACTCAATGTTGCCATTTTCGGAAAACGGGACGGAGAACATACCATAGTATCTTTGGCGGGACTTGGTATGGCTGATTATTCCGTTACGGAGCGCAGGATGACGGCGTGTCTTGAGAAAGAAAATACAGTCGTTTTTATTGACCGTGCCGGATATGGATTAAGTGATGATACGGACAATGAAATGACGATTGATTATATAGTGGAGGACTATAGGAAAGCATTGAACAATGCAGGTGTTAAAGCGCCATATGTTTTGATGCCACATTCAATCGGAGGTGCGTATGCATCTTATTGGGTAAGCAAGTATCCTGATGAGA
>DFFQ01000231.1 GCA_002371025.1 Lachnospiraceae bacterium UBA3772
CAGGATTGTTCTTTGTCTTACGTGAAAGTATCCTTATGATATTTCTTATCTCTGTATCTCTTCCTATAACAGGGTCTAACTTCTGGGCTCTTGCACGTTCTACCAAATTCTCTCCAAATTTAGAAAGTGCATCGTAAGTTGCTTCCGGATTATCTGACTGAACTGACTGATTTCCTCTTACCTCTTTTAAGGCATTAAGGAATGAAGATTTTACGATATTATACTGTCTGAATAACTGCTTTATAACAGAATTACCTGTTTCAAAAAGGGCGAGGAAAATGTGCTCAACAGAAATGTAACTATCCTTCATCTTCTTTGAAATATCTTCTGCTTTCATAAGGGTTCTGGATAATTCCTGGCTCATATATACATCTTCCGATGAACCTGAAACCTTTGGCAGATCCGTTACTGCTCTTTCAGCAGCAATCTCGAATATATCAACATTTACATCCATTTTCTTAAGAAGACTGGCTATAAGACTGTCATCTACAGTAAGCAGGCTGTATAAAAGATGTTCCTGTTTAATTTCCTGATTCGAATTATCGTAAGCTATTTTCTGGCATCCCTGCAAAACATCACGGGATTTCATTGTAAATCTTTCTGCATCCATATTTTTCAACTCCTTTCCACTTTTTATGTTTTTTACAAAAAAACGGTTTTCTCTTCGTTAAACAAAACGACGCATATATTTTATAGCGCTCTATAAATATTTTGTTAGCACTCTCTTTGAGTGAGTGCTAATCTATAATTCTGTTATATCACTGCCTGATATGATTGTCAACATCTCCTTCAAAAAAGAAACAGGAAAAAAGAAACAGGATTAATCAGTTATTTACTGTTTAATCCTGTTGTTTCTTTTTTGAAGTGCTATTTCCTCTTCTAGCCTTCTTCTATTATTATTGCCGCACTATTTTTTCATTTTTAATCATAATGGACCTCATAATTTAACGATAATTCATTAATAATCTCACATATCCTATCATGATCTTTATCTTCAATGGAAAAACAAAAACCATTAACATTAAATCGCTCAGACGTTAAACCTATTCCAACCAACATTTCATCACCCTTCATTATGTAAATACCTCTCCCCCCCTCCACATTATTAGGAAGAGGCTGGATTTTTATATTCATTTGGGCTAAATTCTGAATAAAATACTCTATATCCTCTTGTTTATCTATAGTATAGTATTTGCCAACATCATGCACCTTTATACTTGTAACCTCTTTAGCATCTATATCCTTTAAAATTCGATTCATTTTTTTTACAATTATTATAGCTACAACAAATATAATAAGAATAATACTTGCTATTAAAATCTTCTTTTTCATCTAATCCCCCCTATGCATAATAAGATAACGAAAATGTCCATTGTTAGAAGGTTTGGATAGTGCAGATGATTGCAATCGCTGTTTGTACAAACAAGCCGCCACATTATTGCCGCACTATTATTCATTTTTAATAATAATGGACCTCATAATTTAACGATAATTCATTAATAATCTCACATATCCTATCAAAATCTTTATCTTCAATGGAAAAACAAAAACCATTAACATTAAATCGCTCAGACGTTAAACCTATTCCAACCAACATTTTATCATCCTTCATTATCTCAATAATACCTCTCCCCCCCTCCACATTATGAGGAAGAGGCTGGATTTTTATATCCATTTGGGCTAAATTCTGAATAAAATACTCTATATCCTCTTGTTTATCTATAGTATAGTATTTGCCAATATCTTGTACATTTATACTTGTAACCTCTTTAGCATCTATATCCTTTAAAATTCGATTCATTTTTTTTACAATTATTATAGCTACAACAAATATAATAAGAATAATACTTGCTATTAAAATCTTCTTTTTCATCTAATCCCCCCTATGCATAATAAGATAACGAAAATACCATGTGACACCTGCTATCAATATTTGTTAATCGATAAACCTAGTATATGATAACAACTTAAATTTGTGTGTTGTTACCTAGCGAAACGTCAAAAATCCAGTGCGAAGCGTTATATTTAACTGTGGAGTTATTTAAAATGAAGGGTCTGGTGTTATACCAGACCCTATTTCATACCCTCAAGTTAGCCCCTCATGAAAGCCCCTCACGAAGAACCCTCAATAACTATGCAATTTTTTATGCCGAACCCTCACGAAAGACCCTCAACAAGTTTGGCAAACCCTCAATAACTTTGATTATCCCATAAAGTAGCCATCCCCAGCCAAAATATAATAAAAGACACTTAGGGAATCCCTCCAAAGGGCATGTTTTAGCCCGCTGGAGGGATTTCCCTAAGTGTCTTTATATTTTGGTGTTCGTTCGTCATATTTTGGCGTCCGTTCGCCATATTTTGACGTCCGTTTAATAATCTCTCGACCAGAGATAGCAATAGGCCTGAGTTCTAGCAGCAAATGGCTTAGTGCGAAGCAATTCTCTTACTTCTTCCTTTGTATACCAGTTTGCTTCTATTTCCTCAAACTCGCTGTTAGAAGGTTTTATAGTTCCTTCCGCAGTTCCGATTATACAGGCATTCTTCTCATTGGAAAATCCAACTGCACTGAAGCTGAGTCCCAGCTTATCATCAATCTCAGTGATCCTAAGGCCTGTCTCTTCATATAATTCTCTTGCAGCTGCGATATCAGGAGTCTCTCCTTCTTCTATAAGTCCTGCAGGAAAATTATAAACCCATTCACCACAAGCCATTCTGAATTCCTTATTAAGAAGAATCTTTGATTCATCTGGTGTTGTCATTATAAGTACTACCGCATCAATCTTCTTCGTCTTAAGTCTTTCCTCAGAATCAATCTCTTTATCTCTGCTGATTATCTCATATGTTTTAGCAGAGCCATCTTCTGTTTCATAATGAAGGTCATATCTTGTGATAAATTTTCCTTCTTCTTTTTTCTCTATACTCTTAAGTTCCATGATTCGTTTTTTACCCTTACTATTTAATTTTAATATTAACCCGCTTTAGTTTTATTCCTTTTCGTTGGTGGCATCACCATTTGAAGCAAGAGAAACAAATGTTAGATCTCCTTTGTCCTTAGGAAGGAAAATACACTGGATAAAGTCTTTATCCCTTGCAAATATCTCTCTTATATCTCTCCATATCTGTCCTTTATACTTTGAGCCTTCAGCTGCTACACCAATAGCTTCAATCCCCATAGCATCAGCAATATAAAGTGCTCTGTAAAGATGATATTCCTGAGTTATTATAAGAAGTCTTTCTGCACCAAATTTCTTTACAGATCTGTAAACAGAAGCATATGTTGAATAACCCTCATGATCCATAAAAATATCAGTGGAAGGAATTCCAGCTTCTACAAGATAATTCTTCATTACCTCAACTTCATTATAATAATCAGAATGATCTCCACTAACAATAATCTTCGTTGGATTATTATTATAGATTTCTATAACTTTATTAAGCCTTTCTTCAAGCATTTGGCTTGGCTTCATATTACTATAGACACTGCATCCAAGAACAAGAATTGCATCCACTTTCTCATCTTTTACTTCCTCTTCGGATTTAATGCTTCTTTTCTCTGTAAAATAAAAAAATTCATTTAATAAAAATGTTCCTACTACGAAAAATCCTATTATCAGTAAAAGAATTTTTACAAATAGCTTTATAAATTTCATATTAGTTCTCTCGATCTATCTTCTTTCTTACAGCTTCCATCTCATCGTCTAGATCAGATAATATATCTGCGCATCTCTTTAACCTGTCCTGGACTTCCTCCGGACATTTAACTTCTTTCTTATATTTTAATTTATGATCAACGCTGGCCCAGAAATCCATAGCAATGGTTCTGAACTGCACTTCAATCTTCATATGTTTTTTTCCTTCTGCTAAAAAGATAGGAATATCAAGAAGAAGATGTAAGCTTCTATATCCATTGTCCTTTGGATTCTTAATATAGTCCTTACGTGAAAGAAGCAGTACGTCATCCTGCTCAACTAAGAGATCTGCAAGTTTATATAAATCTTCTTTAAAAGAACATACTACTCTTATTCCGGCAATGTCTGTAATATCTCTCTCCATATTCTCAACGGAAAGAGGAACATTTCTCTTCACCATCTTATCAACTATGCTTATAGGATTCTTAAGTCTGGTCTCAATTGATTCAAATGGATTTCTGTCATACTGAAGGGAAAATTCTTCATTAAGAACCTTAAGCTTTGTCTCTATTTCCATAATGGCACATCTATACATTGCCATGTATTTTGTAAATTCCTCGCTACGGGTAAATTCTTTTGCGTAACTCTCCATCTCGTCCAGTGACATAGATGAATTCTCTAATATTATCTCACTCATATATAAATTCTTAGTCTTACCTGTATACTCGCTTTACATAGTACGAAAATGTTTATTTCTGTATTCCTTCGGTGTCATATTTGTTACTTTCTTAAATACACTGATAAAGTAACTATGTGACGAAAATCCCAGATCTGTTGCAATTTCAATACTAGTCTTGTCCGAATATCTAAGCAGGCTCTTTGCCTCTTCTACTTTCTTATTTCTAATATATTCACTTATGGAAAGACCCATCTCTTTCTTAAATAACTTGGAAAGATATGTCTCATTTAGTTTAACATGTTCTGCCAGCTCTGTAACTGACACATTATCATGAAGATTTGCACTGATGTAATCAATACAAAGTACAATCTGTTTAGAATGCACTTTTACCTTATTGATCTCAGCCATCGTCTTTGCATATTGATGGATCATCTCATCCTGAACTCTCATTATATCATCAATATTCTTCATGCGGTCAGCTTTATTTATGAAAATATCACTCATTTTATATGCAATATCCTGCTCAAGTCCGTAGTTTATGCAAACCCTTGAGATCATGGTGATCATTGCAACAAAATGATACATAGTATTTCGAAGAGGATCTTCTGATAAAACACCTCTTTCTTTTGCGTTTGAAGCCGGTTTATCTTTCTGATATTCTTCGATTGCATCAATTTTTCCAGCACCTATCAAATTGTAGAGCCCCATTTCTCTTTCAAATGTAGGATGCTTAACTTCACTTTCTCTTTCAAAAAAAAGAGTCCTTGTAAGTTCATCTCTGATATCTGACATCCTTATACCCCCGATACTTAAATAGCATTTTCAATATATTACTTTTCTATTTTACGACAAAATCGACAAAAACGCCACAAAAATTTGATATAATTTGCTGAAAAGTAGTATAATTACAACCGGTTGTGTCGTATTATAATAACTGTAAACGGAACGGAAAACGTTTCCGAGATTAATAAGCCCCCTGTTAAAGAAGGTTCCCTAAATCTTCTTTAATCATATAAATACTTTTAACCTTCACTAATGTATAAGGCAGAGACTCTGGTTCTCTGCCTTATATCCTTTTATGGGATATATAAAATAGGTACCAGATATCTGACGCAGGTCATTGCGGGTCTCGGTGCTTAGCGATTCACGAGCTGAAAGCGAAGTGAGAGCTTAGCAAGCGAAGCGGCCGCAAGGGGCCCCGCAACTAAGGCGAGAGCCGGGCCGGAGTCAGATATCTGGTACCTATATATATCTACATTTTTTCTACTTTTTAATCAAATTCTAATTCTGTTACATGAATCAGGCATTTATCTTCCGGATCCTTCTTTTCTTCATCAGAAAGATCGTCATATGTAACACCCTTATCTTCTTCTTCATCTGTATAAACACGGCAAAGAAGCTCTGCATCACCATAATTAAGATCAAGATCTTCTGCATCCTCATCAGATGGATCTGGAAGTTCTTCATTCATTACCATATAAAGATTAAAGTCTCCCGGTCTGGAAACAATGTCTCCTACAGCAAATGGATGAGGAATCTTTACATATCTGCTTCTTATCTCATCAATTTTTCTGTTATCCCAAAGTTTTTCTTCTTTTATTACATCAAGAGTAAAATCAAAATTAGTAATAGCAAATGAATGGTCAAGGCGGATTATCCCACGAAATGTACTATCAACTGAATTATACAGTTCAAGTGCAATATCTGCATCTTCACTTATATCTTCTGCAAACTCTTCATACTGCATCTTAGCAGATGAAAAAAGTTTATATACTCCATAAAATTTATCATTTACGATGAGACAATAAACTTCATCCTTATGTTCATTTTGAATATAATTTCTCACAGCTTCGAAGCGCTTTACTACTTCATCTGCGATTTCATTATTAAGGCCCATAAAATAAGCCTGTTTCATATCAATATCATTATTTGAATTCCAGACTAATGTAATAAGATCTTCTATAGTTGGAAGAAATCTGTCAGCTTTATATTCCTGAACCGCATGGTCCCTGACTGTCTTTGAGTCTATAAATTCAAATGCTTCAAGTGTTGTATTCATTTAATGTCCCTTTCCTTTAGCACTATAATGTTACTATAAAATATATCATACCATTATTATATTTTGCACCTATTCGTCCCCTGAACATCTCTGTTAAGTTTTGCGCCATAGAAAGACCTATGCCATAACCCTTCTTTGATTCCTGATTATGGGAGCTGTCTTCTCTATAGAATCTTTCAAAGAATTTCTCATAATTAATTCCTTCACCCTCTTTATAAGAATTGGCTACAGTAAGTATTCCACCCTGCTTTCCATGTTTTACAAGAGTAACTGAAACCTCTCCTTCTTCATCGCAGTACTTGGCTGCATTATCAAGGAGTATGGAAATAAGCTCGTGAAGGCCTTTCTCATCAGCGTGACATTTAACACCTTCTGCAATATTTGCAGCAAAATGCTTCCCATCATTTTCTACTACTGTCTTAAAGTCTCCTGCTACTTCCTTTGCTTCCTTGGTGAAATCAACTTCTACAAGTTTAACCGCATCCTTCTCCTGAAGTTTTGAAAGGGTGATCAGCTGTGAGATAAGTTCCGTCATACGCTGGATCTGCTTTTTGGTACTTTCTGTCCACTCACTCTTTCCTTCTACCATTTCCATAACTTCTGTATTTGCTCTTATTACCGCAAGAGGTGTCTTTAACTCATGGCTGGCATTTGTAATAAACTGCTTCTGGCTTTCCATATTGTTGATAATAGGTGCCATGGCATAACCAGCAAAAATATTAACAATGATAAAGAAGAGTATCATGCAGGCAAGGCCTATATAAAGGGAAAATTTAACTGTGGCATATACTGTACTAACCTGTCTTGAACAGTCCATAAATATTACCATATATCCGCCACTCTTAAGTTTCCTTCTAAGATAGGCATAATGAGAAGTACCTTTTCTTATGATATCCCTTGATACCGGCGAAAGCACCGCCTGTACTGTATAAACGGCGGCATCACTATGACTTACAGCTGCAATATGATTCATATCAAGACTTTTTACAATACCTGATTCATCTGAAATAGCTGTGAAATATCTTACTTCATATTTTCCTTCCTGAGTTATGCTGAATTCCTTCTCAAAAAGAGAAAGATCCGTAAGGAAGGGCTTTCTGTCATCTTCATCATCCTCTTCTACAGTATCATAAGGAATGGTACCACTGTTATCTGCAATATATTTAAGAACTGAAAAAACTTCCTTTCTTACATTTGCAACACTGATAAGATCTATGATTCCAAGAACTATCAGAAGAACCGTAAAAATGGATATGGTAGCAACCGCTATGAATTTTTTCTTTATCTTTTTCTCCATAGAAATTGTCCTTATGCTTTAAGAATTTTTGTAAACGTGAAATCGCTTCCCATTTCACCACGTATTGTATAGTCTGCACTTATTGCTTCTAATTTGTTCTTAAGATAGGAAATGTAGATCCATACAACACCATCTTCCACATCTTCCTCATCACTCCATATATGATTTAAGAATTCTTCAGTGGTAATGCTCTTCTCAGGATTTGTCATGAAGAGTTCCATCATCCTTGCTTCCTTCTTATTTACACTTATTGAGTTAACAGCCTTCATTTCTTCAGCTTCTACATCAAGGCTGATATTTCCAAGGCTTAGTTTCTTTGGAGTATAATTCGATGCACGGCGCATCATAGCACGAAGTCTTGCAAGTAATTCTTCCATGGCAAATGGCTTTGCAAGATAATCATCTGCTCCCGCATCAAGTCCAACCACTCTGTCCTCTAATTCAGATTTTGCTGTAAGAAGGATGACAGGTGTATTATCTCCTGTCTTTCTAATATCCTTAAGAGCCTCAATTCCATCCTTACGCGGCATCATTATATCAAAAACCATGGCATCATAAGCATTCTCTCTGGCAAGTCTTACGGCTTCAACTCCATCATAAGCCTGATCCACGTCATATTTTTCTTTTATCCTAAGAACTGTAGCTATAGCTCTTGAAAGGTCTTTTTCATCTTCTGCAAGTAATATTCTCAAAATTATTTACCTCATTCTAGTCTGATTCTTTTATAAGTCTTCTGATTGTCTGCATAGAGACATCACAGGATGCAAGTTCATCTGCACATCTCTTTAATTCCTGTTCTATCAGGTTCTGATTTTTAATATTTTTCTTATATCTCATCTTATGTTCAAGGCTGGCCCAGGAATCCATAGCGATGGTCCTAAGC
Source organism: Lachnospiraceae bacterium UBA3772 (assembly GCA_002371025.1). Classification (GTDB taxonomy): domain Bacteria; phylum Bacillota; class Clostridia; order Lachnospirales; family Lachnospiraceae; genus Eubacterium_Q. The sequence continues at coordinate 8,548 of DFFQ01000231.1, forward strand.
TGTATCTCAACAAAGAATTCTCCCGGATCATTTCCTTCAGGATCTTTAAATTCAGCTTCATAGCCAAGGATCATATGATAACTTCTATATCCATTATCCTTAGCATGCTTGATATAATCCTTTTCTTCTAAAATCCTGCAATGATCAAATTTTCTTATAGCCTCGATTATGGCATATATATCTTCTCTAAAAGATGTTATTATCCTTATTCCAATGGCATCTCTAAGTAAATGTACCGCAGAATAAGCATCCGGTTTATAACCTCTTCTTTCACATTTTTCTCTCATAGAGTCATCAGCTTTTAATCTGGATGTAAGATGTTCATAGAGATGATCTCCGGTTTCATTAAACACTGCTTCATTCATTTCTTCAAACTTAGCGCAGAGTCTGTTCATTATAGTCTCAAGGACTTCTTTATATTCCCCATATATAGAGTCCTTTGTTAAATTGTCTTCACTCATTTTAACTCCCCTTTGGTTTAAACAATAAAAGCCGGAGCATTTGATCATGCTCCAGCTTCTATTATACTCCATTATTTGTCTTTTGTATTCTTTTCTTCTTTTAAAGTTAATGCAGGAAGAATTTCATCTAATGCTTTCTGAAGAACTCCATTGAAACTTTCATATTCCTCAGGGGATAATTTTTCTTTAAGTCTCTGCTCTACTATATCCATATATTTTTCGTTTATATTCCAGTATTTATAATACTTAGATGTAACTTCAAGGATAAATTCTCTCTTATCAGTTCCAGACTGCTGTTTCTTAAGATATCCCTTTTTGATAAGGGAATTAACCTTATAGGTTGCATTTGGAGATGAGATTCCGATGAAGCTGGCGAATTCATTGATAGTCGGTTTTCCTAAAGCACCGATTATCTCAATACAGTATGCTTCCGTAGTAGTAAGTGAAAGTTCTCGGTTCTGAATTCTTCTAAAGACATCTCTATAATAAAGTATTCTTAATTTGGAATAAACTTCTGAAAGAAGATTTTTTTCCATTCCTATTCTCCTATAGCAAATGATATTTCTGCCTGGCAGGCTACCTTGCCATCGACAGTTGCTACTGCTGTTCCGAATCCTACAGGTCCCTTACGAGCTGTGATCTCACATCTTAAATGGAGAACGTCTCCTGGCTTAACCTGTTTCTTAAAACGTGCATTCTTGATACCACCAAAGAATGCAACCTTGCCTTTGTTCTCTTCCTCTGAAAGAATTGCTACAGCACCGGTCTGTGCAAGAGCTTCAACAATAAGTACTCCCGGCATTACAGCAAGTCCTGGGAAATGTCCCTGAAAGAAAGGCTCATTTATAGTTACACATTTGATTCCTTCTGCCCATACACCTGGTTCAAAGTCAGTGATCTTATCCACTAACTGCATTGGATATCTGTGAGGAAGGATCTTCTGGATCTCATTTGCATCAAGTTCCATCTTACTGTCCCTCCCACTTCTTATATAATGTACAAGCGTTATGTCCGCCAAATCCAAGTGAGTTAGAAGCTGCATACTTAATGTCTACATTTCTTCCTTCATTTGGAACGATGTCTAAGTCACACTCAGGATCTGGATTCTTGTAATTGATAGTAGCTGGAACAAATGAATCCTGAAGCGCCTTTGTTGTGATGATAGCTTCAACTGCACCAGAAGCACCAAGAAGATGTCCTGTCATTGACTTTGTTGAGCTTACCATCATTTCTTTTGCATGATCACCAAATGCGATCTTAATAGCAGCTGTTTCACCAGCATCATTAAGATGAGTTGATGTTCCATGAGCATTGATATAATCAACCTTATCAGGTGTGATACCAGCATCCT
>DFFQ01000206.1 GCA_002371025.1 Lachnospiraceae bacterium UBA3772
TGTCTCCAGATATAATTGTTCTTAATTTGGCATATGATGAAATTATTCCTGATGATGTGAGAGAATATTTAGACACTCATTCAATAGAAGTAAATAGGGTTCCAGATACAAAAGTTTATAAAAAACTAATACATACTTTAAAAAAATATCCTAGAGACTGCGTTATTTCAATTGATGATGATTTTTTATATCCAGAAGGAATGATAGAAGACTTTGTCCATATTCACAGCCTCTATCCCAATAATCCTATTAGTGGCAATAGTGTTGTTCAATATGGATTACAGTGTCACTGTGGCTGTGCATCACTAATGAAATATAGTTATTTGGGGAAATACATAGATAGTATTGATGATGAGGTCATAAAACATTGCCCCAGTGATGATTTAGTATATACATACTTTTCCAATAAGAATAACCATCCCTATTTAAGAACTAAAGAGTTGTATTCTAATAATATGCAGTCATTTAATGAGGGAGATAGTTATTCAAAAGCGATAGGGGGAGGAAAAGGCATTTTAGATACATATAATTATTTGGTGAACAGATTTGGGCGACTTGAACATAATCTTATTTTATCATATGTTCCCAATATGGAACCATATCTTGCGTCCGTAATTGATGATGTATTTAAGCAGAAGTATGGGACTGAAATGTTCTCGAAGGGATACGACAAGGGAGTTGCAGAAATGAAATCTTCTTCTCCATTTCGTATTGGCAGGATTATGCTATTTCCTTTAATATTTATAAGGAGTCTGTACAAGAATTATATCTATGATAATGAGCAATGATAATAAATTATGTGCAATTGTAATACCTGTCTATAAAGATTGTATTGACAGATATGAAGAATTGTCTTTCCGGCAATGCCTAAAAATACTGTATAAATATAAAATAGTTCTGGTTACACATAAAGATTTAGACATTTCTGTATATAAAAGTATTGCATCAGAATATGAGATATTATTAGAAAAGACATTCTTTCCTAACACTTATTTTAATGATATTGCAGGTTATAATAAATTGTTAAAAAGTAAACAGTTCTATAGGGCATTTGTTGATTATCGCTATATTCTGATATATCAACTGGACGCCTTCGTATTTAGAGATGAGTTAGAATATTGGTGTAATCAAAATTATGATTATGTTGGAGCCCCCTGGATGCCCATTGATAAGGAAGAGCCTGAAGAAATCGATTCATGGAAAGTCGGCAATGGAGGGCTGTCACTACGTAAAATATCATATTGTTTGAAAGTTCTTAATTGGAAAGGTCCAGTATTGTCATATCGTTATTATCGGAAATGGAAATATTTGCCTTTTATATTAGGTTGGAAAAATAACATCTATTACTATCGGAAAAGTAATATGAATGAAGATGCACTCTTCTCTGGTTTCCTTTCACCTACATATCTAAATCCTCATTTGCCGACTCCAGAAAAAGCAGCATGTTTTGCCTTTGAGAAATTCCCCTCTTATTTATTCAAGTTGTGTAATAATCAGTTGCCGTTTGGTTGTCATGCATTTCTGAAGTATGAATATGAGGAATTCTGGAAAAAATATATTGAAGAAGTAGTATAATTCATCTGCAACATGAAGACAATTGCATATACGGGTTTATGGGATGAATTCTTTTCTGAGCAGTCTCTTATTAAAAAGATGATACATGAAGTGTGTCAGATAGAAGATACTCGGGATTATATGAATGCAGACTATTTATTATATTCCTTATTTTCTGAGGAACATTGGCAGGTTCCTGATAGCACAATTAAAATCTTTTATACCGGTGAGAATATAACACCTGATTTTAATGCTTGTGACTATGCTATGGGATTTGATTGGCTTGACTTTGGTGACCGATACCTTCGTTTCCCTTTATATTATCTTTATGAAGATGTCTGTGATTTGATGGAGACAAAGCATTTGAAACCCGTAGAAAAGAAAGTGGATTTTTGTAGTATGACAATCAGTAATGCAAATAGGAATCCAATCTTTAGAGGCTTATTTGACGAATTGTCTGCCTATAAAAAAGTGGATTCAGGAGGAGGATGGAATAATAATATCGGTGGACCTGTAGATGATAAATTCTCTTTTGATCAGACTCATAAGTTTTCTATTGTTTGTGAGAATAGTTCCTATCCTGGTTATACAACAGAGAAATTGATTCAAGCTTTTGCTGCAAATTGTATTCCTATCTACTGGGGAGATCCTGCTGTTGGTAAAGTCTTTAATAAAAAGGCATTTATTAATGTTCTGGATCATCATTCAATAGCGGATGTGGTAGAGAAAGTGAAGGAAATAGACCAAAATGAGGTATTATATACTGATATGCTTCATGAGCCAGCATTGAGTGATTTACAATATTCAAAAGCCCGACAGACAGAGATCCTTAGGAAATTCCTTTCTAATATATTCACTCCCTCATTAAAGGATGCTATGCGTAGAAATAGAGATTGTCGAGGGAAAATGTATATCGATAAACAGCGAGGAAATATCCATGAAAATCATTCTGATGGTGCGTTGTCCAGAATGAAATATTTTATTTCAGCACATATCAAATCATAACATGTTGGTATCTATCATCATTCCAGTCTATAAGGTTGAACAATATATCAGGCGGTGTGTGGAGTCTGTATTGAATCAAACATATCGTCAATTAGAGGTAATATTGGTTGATGATTGTTCCCCAGATCAGAGCATTCAGATAGCAAAAGACCTTATTGAAGATTCTGAAAAAAGCGGTGATTTGGTATTCAAATACTTAACGCATGATCATAACCGAGGATTATCGGCTGCACGAAATACAGGTATGGATGCAGCATCTGGTAGTTATATCTATTTCTTAGATAGTGACGATGAAATAACGCCAGATTGTATAGAAACCTTGGTGGATGCGACCAACGAAGGCTCTGTGGATGTCGTATGTGGCGCATTGGAGTTATGTGGGGCAGTGGAGAGATTCTCTATTGCATTATCGTTTTATGATGCTTTATATATGGGGAATGCTCATGTAATAAACGCTTTTGTAAAGGACCGAATCCCAATTGCTGCATGGAATAAATTACTACGAAGGGAAATACTTATTTCGGAGAAGTTGTATTTTAAAGAGGGGTTAATATATGAAGATAATCTATGGACTTTTGAATTAGCTCATTGTACCAACTCTATCAGAACGTTAACGAAGAAAACCTATCATTATTGGATTCGTCCCAGCTCTATTATGACATCGACTCATTATATTCAGAAGTATGACTATATGCTGATAGTTTTTGCGGAGCGAGAGAAATTCATAAATGAAAGGGCAATAAATAATCGTGTAACGAGAAATTATTTAATAAAGAATAAGGCCATTTGGATTCAGTGTAGGATGTGTGATGAGCATATTCCTTTTAGTGATCGTTGGCGATTGGCTTCTACTGCCTTGAATCTTTGTGATAAATATGCAGTATTGGGGTATAGTATTCTTTATTATATGAGATGGGTATCACATCAAATCAAATGTATCGTATGTCATTGAAAGAAAAAATCCGTTTTTGCCTTTGGCGAATGTTGGGGATTG
>DFFQ01000022.1:0-1916 GCA_002371025.1 Lachnospiraceae bacterium UBA3772
GATCAGATAAAATCTCCTGATATCCAACCATTGAAGTATTAAATACAATTTCAAAAACATAATCGCCTAATGGCTGAGATTCCTCACCCATATAACCGAATGCTGTTCCTTCGAAGACACTTCCGTCTTCCATGATGATTTTTCTTTTCTGCTTTTCCATCGTTTTTACCTCAAAAATTACAAAAAAAAATCTATAGTTCCAAAACTCTAATGTATTATTTTACAGTTCAGATAACTTCTTGTCAAACCTATCTTTACGAGTATCGCCAAAAATTTTTGTAGGATACTTTCCTGTAAAGCATGCAGTACAGATTTTATCAGTATTAGCAAGCTCTTTAAGAGATTCCACTGGGAGGTATGCCAGTGTATCTGCTCCGATCATTTTGCAGATTTCCTCTGTTGAGTGACTTACTGCTATAAGTTTTTCTCTCGAATCGATATCTGTGCCATAATAACAAGGATTAAGAAAAGCAGGAGCGGATATTCTCATATGTATCTCCTTAGCACCGGCTTCACGTATCATTTCAATTATCTCACGGCTTGTAGTTCCACGAACGATAGAATCATCAATAAGTACAACTCTCTTATCCTTTACAGTACTTACAACTGGCGCTAACTTCATCTGAACAAGACGGGTTCTTCCAGCTGATTCAGGAGCGATAAATGTTCTACCTATATATTTATTCTTTATCATTCCGATTCCGTATGGAATTCCTGATTCAAGACTGAAACCAAGTGCTGCATCAAGTCCTGAATCTGGAACTCCAACAACTACATCAGCTTCCACTGGTGCATTTTTAGCAAGGATCCTGCCGGCCTTGATACGCGAATCATGAACTGATACGCCATCGATCACTGAATCCGGGCGAGCAAAATAAATATTTTCAAATATACAAGATGATCTTTCTTTTGTTCCGCAAAGATCAGTTATAGATTTCATTCCATCTTCGTTAAATACAAGCATTTCTCCAGGCACAATATCCCTTACAAATCTTGCTCCGACTGCATTTATAGCACAGCTCTCTGAAGCAACCACATATCCTCCGTCAGGGAAAACGCCATAGCAAAGAGGTCTAAATCCATTTGAATCACGAACAGCTATCATTTTTGTTGGTGACATGAAGCAAAGGGAAAATGCCCCATCAAGTCTTTTTACCGCTGATGCAATAGCCTCTTCTATAGAAGGTTTCTTTAATCTTTCTCTTGTTACGAGATATGCGATTATCTCTGTATCACTTGAAGTATGGAAAATGGCTCCGTCCTCTTCTAACTCATCACGAAGAACAGCCGCATTACTGATGTTTCCGTTATGGGCAAGAGCCAGGCGGCCTTTCTTGTGATTTATCTCAATAGGCTGGCAGTTTCTTCTTTCATTTCCACCAGTAGTACCATATCTTACGTGTCCAACGGCAATTCTTCCTTTAGGGAACTTCTCCATTACGTCATGTGTCATTACTTCACTTACAAGTCCTAAATCTTTGTGTGATGCGAATACACCATCATCATTTACTACGATACCGCAGCTTTCCTGACCTCTATGCTGAAGCGAAAAAAGACCATAGTAAACAATATCAGCTACATTTGTGATTTCCTTTGAATATACTCCGAATACTCCGCATTCCTCGTGAATTGCCATGTTTTTTCTCCCGTTATCTTTCTTTTATATTATAAACAGTTACTATTAGTTGTTTTTCTTCTTATTATTAAGTGAAGCTTCTATAAACTTGGTAAAGAGTGGATGTGATCTGTCAGGACGCGACTTAAATTCTGGATGGAACTGAACTCCCACATGGAATGGTCTGTCCGAAATCTCAACTGTTTCAACAAGACGTCCATCTGGTGAAAGTCCTGAAAGTGTAAGTCCTGCCTTTTCAAGCACTTCTCTATATTCATTATTAAATTCATATCTATGTCTA
>DFFQ01000022.1:1962-6581 GCA_002371025.1 Lachnospiraceae bacterium UBA3772
ATTCATATCTATGTCTATGACGTTCGCTGATTGAAACCGTTCCATCAGGATTTACTACAGTCCCCTTAGTCTCCTCATGACTTTCTTCAGCAAGAGACTCACGGTAAGCCTTTTCTATAACTGTTCCATTCTTAAGATCACAAGGATAAGCTCCAAGACGGAGTGTTCCACCCTTATCGATCTCGTCACTCTGACCTGGCATAAAATCAATTACCTTATTCTTGCAGAGTTCATTAAACTCACCTGAGTTTGCATCAGCAATTCCTGCCACATGTCTTGCATATTCAATAACAGCTATCTGCATACCAAGACAGATTCCAAAATATGGAACATTATTTTCTCTGGCATATTTAGCTGCCTGGATCATTCCTTCGATTCCTCTTTCACCAAAGCCACCTGGTACAATAATACCATCAAGATGTCCTAATTTTTCTTTAGCATTTTCTTCTGTGATCTGTTCTGAATCGATCCATTCAATATTAACTTCAGCTAAATTTGTATATCCAGCTGAACGAAGGGCCTCAGCCACTGAAAGATATGCATCATGCAATTCAACATACTTACCAACAAGACCAATAGTAACCTTTTCCTTAAGACTATGGATTCTTTCCACAAGTCCCTTCCACTTAGTGAGATTTGGAGCTGGAGCATCAATATGAAGCTTACGACATACTACATCTGAAAATTTAGACTTATCTAACATAAGAGGTGCTTCATAAAGTGATGGAAGAGTTAAATTTTCAATAACACAGTCCGGCTCAACATTGCAGAACATAGCAATCTTCTTAAAAATTGAATCTTCAAGAGGCTCGTCACAACGAAGCACAAGAATATCAGGACATACTCCCATACCCTGAAGCTCCTTTACTGAATGCTGTGTTGGCTTAGATTTATGTTCATCTGAACCACTAAGAAATGGTACCAGTGTTACATGGATGAAAAGTGAATTCTCTCTTCCAACCTCAAGGCTGATCTGACGTACAGCTTCAAGGAATGGCTGAGACTCGATATCACCTATAGTTCCACCGATTTCTGTAATAACAACATCTGCATTTGATTTTTTACCAACGCTGTAAACAAAATCCTTGATCTCATTTGTTACATGAGGGATAACCTGAACTGTTGATCCAAGGTATTCTCCTCTTCTTTCCTTATTAAGTACATTCCAGTAAACCTTACCTGTTGTAAGATTTGAATACTTATTTAAATCTTCGTCGATGAATCTTTCATAATGACCAAGATCTAAGTCTGTTTCTGCTCCATCTTCAGTTACATATACTTCGCCATGCTGAAATGGGCTCATGGTTCCTGGATCTACATTGATATATGGGTCTAATTTCTGTGATGCTACTTTAAGTCCTCTTGCCTTTAACAGTCTTCCCAGTGATGCTGCTGTAATTCCTTTTCCGAGTCCTGATACGACTCCACCTGTAACAAAAATGTATTTTGTCATATTGATTGGTTCCTCCAAATGTATATAAAATTTATTTTTTCCGTAGCACATCTCGCGACACATCCCGCGAACTTTCGTTCGCTCGATGATGCGGTCTCGCCAAGGGCATATATCTGCTTCCAGCAGATATATTAACTACATAAGCAGTCCTTTTCATATAAATATGAAGGACTGCTTATATTGCATATATGACTTTGGCTCGACTTCGCACAAAAAAAGGCAAAGAGGTCCTTGATTTCTCAAAGACCTCTTTGCCTTTTTACTCGCCTATTCTACTCCTGTGTCATATCACTGTCAATAATTTTTTTAATTAATTCTTCTATATCTTTTTCCTCTGCTTCACTTATCTCGCAGCCAAGCTGTTCCCTTATTTTTTTATATTCAAAAGGGTTATCCTCAATTGTATTATCATAGTATATTCTATTGATGAACAGTTGTTCTAAATAAACTTGTGCATTTTCATCCCCTTTTAAATACGAATTAAATACACTCGTTACTTCATCTATTGTATACTCTTCCTCTACTCCATTTCTCTTATTGACCAGATTAACTCTAGCTAAATCAAATAAAGCACAGTTCCTATCCTCTTTTTCTGCATCCCTGCCTCTGATATTACGTTTAATCACTTCAAAAAGACTATCGCTGGCTCTTATTATTTGAAATTACTCTTCATTATTTTCATCAGCTCGCTTCCAACTGTCATATGTTCTACAATAAGACCTCAGATAATCCAATCCAGACTTATCACCATTTATATATTTTTCATATGAATCAATCAATTTTTTCTTTTCAAAATGAATATCATTGCCTTTTTCCTCATTAAATTTATTAACTAATGCAACTTCTTTAAGGAATTCAATTTCTATATCTAAATCATCATACCCATCACACACCCCGTCTTTATCAATTTTTTTCTGGATTTCTGCAATGTCATTAAATCTATCTTTGAGCATCTCCATCTCGCACTCATCAGTTGCAATTTTTAAAGCCTTATTTATCTCTACATCCGAAAGATTATCATCAACATCAGGAACTTCACGAAGAAAAGTCCAATAAAACTCTTCATAGCTTGGATTAGCATGATAATATAAGTCTATAACCTCTTCAAGATATTCACTTTCTTCATCATTTCCATAATAAAAACTGTCTAATTCCCGCTGAAAGCTTTCTACTGAACAATCCTCATCAATTTTCGTCTTACAAGTTAGGCTTATATACTTTTCCCCATAAAACAAAAATATGATACATCCCCCAATGAGAATAATCAAGCCAATCAATTGCCTACCTAGTGAGGTGACGTTCCTACCTGGCGAGGTGACATTCTTACCTATTGAGGTGACGTTCCTACCTTATGGAAAAAGCCTGTTTTCTTAATATGAAAACAGGCTTTTTTTAAATCTATTTACTTAAAGACTTTCCCTATCCAAGAATCTTAGTCTACGCTAAAGAGTAATTTTGCATATGAAGGATATGGCCAATTCTTCTCTGGCACATTCTTTTCAGCATCATCTGCTGGGGCTCTAAGTTCATCCATAAGAGGAAGAACTTTATCTCTTATTGCTTCTGACTGAGCCTTGATATCTTCTATCTTTGAAACTTCATCGATAGTAGCAGCTAATTCATCAGCCTTCTCTGAGATAAGATCAATATCTTTAGAAAGAATATCGATAACCTTTGACTCATACTTACCTGCTCCAAGACCAAGTCCCTTCTTTACAGACTCAGTATTTATAAGTGATGACTCATAATCATAAATTGCAGGAAGAATGTTCTTTGTAGCCATATCAACCATTGTTCTTGCTTCGATTATGATTGTCTTGTTGTAGTTATCAAGCAAGATTTCTTCTCTTGACTCAAGCTCACTTGCCATATAAACCTTAAGGCCTGTAAGCATATCCATGTTCTTCTTATCTGTAAGATGAGGAAGTGCATCTGGAGTTGTTCTGTAATTTGAAAGGCCACGCTTTGCAGCTTCTTCAAGCCATGAATCATCATATCCATTTCCGTCAAAAATGATCCTCTTATGTTCCTTGATTGTCTTCTGGATAAGTTTATGAAGCTCACTTTCAAAATCAGTAGCATTTTCAAGGATATCTGCATACTTCTGAAGTACGCTTGCAACTGCTGCATTAAGCATGATGTTTGCACATGCGATTGAATTCTGGCTGCCGAGCATTCTGAACTCGAACTTGTTACCTGTGAAGGCAAATGGTGATGTTCTGTTACGGTCTGTTGAATCGCGCTTAAATAATGGAAGAACGTCAACGCCAAGTTTCATAGGCTTCTTAGCAACTCCACCGTAAGGTGCATCTTCTTCAATTGCCTTAAGAACTCCTGTAAGTTCATCTCCAAGGAACATTGAAACAACTGCTGGAGGTGCTTCGTTAGCACCAAGTCTATGATCATTTCCGGCAGTAGCAACAGTAATTCTAAGAAGATCCTGATATTCATCAACAGCTTCGATAACTGCTACAAGGAATGTAAGGAACTGAGCATTTTCATATGGTGTCTCACCAGGTGAAAGAAGATTTACACCTGTGTCTGTAGCCATTGACCAGTTGTTGTGCTTACCAGATCCATTTACGCCTTCAAATGGCTTCTCGTGAAGGAGACATACAAGGTCATGCTTAAGCGCAACCTTCTGCATGATCTCCATTGTAAGCTGGTTCTGATCTGTAGCAAGGTTTGTTGAAGAATAGATTGGAGCAAGCTCATGCTGTGCAGGAGCAACTTCATTATGCTCTGTCTTTGCAAAGATTCCCAACTTCCAAAGTTCTTCATTTAAATCTTCCATGTAATTTGTAACTCTTGTTGGAATTACACCGAAGTAATGATCTGAAAGTTCCTGTCCCTTAGGTGCTGGAGCTCCGAAAAGTGTACGACCTGCAAACTTAAGGTCAGGTCTCTGATCATATAACTTCTTATCTACAAGGAAATATTCCTGCTCAGGTCCAACAGATGTACGAACACACTTTACATCTTCATTTCCGAAGAGCTTTATAACTCTGAGTGCCTGTTTATTAAGTGCTTCCATTGATCTAAGAAGTGGAGTCTTCTTATCAAGAGCCTGTCCGCCGTATGAACAGAAGGCTGTTGGAATGCATAAAGAATTTCCTTTGATAAAGGCATAAGATGTTGGATCCCATGCTGTATAGCCTCTTGCTTC
>DFFQ01000138.1 GCA_002371025.1 Lachnospiraceae bacterium UBA3772
TGAAACATCAATCCAGCCTTATGAAGACTGCTGTACTATATTTGTGGCTAAGCATCCTGTAACAAAGCCGACTCTTTCAATGATAGAAAAGTCAGAAAAGAAGCTGGCAGGAATAATCGAGCCATTGTATGAGAAAGCTCTTAAAGAAGACAGGATTATTTACTTGAAGTAAGAATAAGTGGAGGACACAAAAACGATACATTTTATTTGTACAATTATCATACTTGGAATCGTTAAAGCTGTTAAGAAATGATACTTCTAATGGCGTGAAAGGACATATAATGTAAAGGGTGGGTTAATGTCTTTATTATCGTTTAATGGAAGAGATAAATTTAATAAGATGAGAGCAGATGTAGCAAGACAGAATAAGTCTACATTTACTTATTATGTGCTTATTGGTCTTATTATGAGTCTTGTGCTTCTTATCATAAAAGAGAATTACAGCATGCCTGATACGTTAGTCCGTGGTACACGGATAGTAAATTACTGTCAGTTGATTTATTTTGTTCTTATTGCTGTATTCCGCAAGTTTATTGTAAAACTTCTTGATAAGGAAAAAGCTGTAGCACTTATGTATCTGCTTATTACGCCTCCGATTGTTGCTTCAATGTTAACAGGTGCTGTTTTTGTGCCTGGCAATAAGGAGGCTTTTATTTTCTTTTTTTATATAATTATTTTCCCTTTATTTGTAATGGATATTCCTATAAGAGTCATCATGTATATAACAGGGATGTGCTTAGCCTTTTGCAATCCTTGTATTCCTTAAGAAAGATACTGATACTAGGATGTATGACCTTTTTCATATATTTGAATTCTACATTGGAAGTTTTATCGTAAATATCATGATGCTTAAGCTGAGACTTAATAATATAGAATATGTGATAAATGCCCAAGAGGATGCCCAGAGGGATTATACTACAGGACTTCCTAACAGACAGGCGTTTATGAGAAGAATATCAGAATATGATGGAAAGCGTATTGCTGTTGGTGTTGTGGGAATAGATGATTATTCATTTTTTAATGATATGTATGGACATGAGATTTCTGAAGCCATAATCAATGAATTTTCCAAGATCCTGAAAAAACATTTTGATAAAAATGATGTATATCGTATGACTATGGAGAATTTCCTTGTGGTCGCAGAATATGAGAATATAAATGATATTGCAGCTATTCTTAAAGAAATGCGTAAAGAAATAAAGGGAATCGTTGTCAATCAGCAGAATTTTCATCCTACTTTTACCGTAGGTTATGTCTATGGAAAAAATAATGATCATGATCTTTCAAAAATGTATCGCATAGCAGATCTTTATTATACAAGAAGTCATAATCATGGTAAGGGCAGATCCCTTGGAGCTGAATATGATCCAAAGGATGATTTTAAGTCTGATGGAACTGAGAGAAGGGATATAGGTGTTGGGATCGATCCGCTTACAGGTGCCATGGATATGACAATGTTTGTCAGAGATGCAGAGCGTATAATCCATAATACTCTTGATAAGGATAGAAAAGTTGATTTTATATATATCAACATTGAAAATTTCAAGGTTTTTAATGAGCAAAATGGGTTTACGGCGGGAGATGAGCTGCTTAAATATGTAGCAGATCAGTTGAAGTTACATTTTCCGGGAAGACAGGTGGCAAGATTTGCAGATGACCATTTTGTGGTCCTCTGTTTCGATGATGAGATACTTAAGAATCTTCAATATATTGCAGGTAATGTAAAGAATTATGTGAGTAACAGTACAGTTGGCTTAAAGGCTGGAATTTATACCTATGAGGATAAGATAACGGTAAATCAGGCTTGTGATAATGCTAAGGCCGCTTGTGAATCCATTAAAAACAATGTGGATGTGATCCAAAGATATTATGATAAGAGCCTTGAATATAAGAGCAAGATGGTAAAATATGTCCTTAAAAATTTTGATACAGCTCTTAAGGATGGTTGGATCAAGGTTTTCTATCAGCCGGTCATTTCTCATGAAACAGGAAAAATCTGCGGGGCTGAGACTCTTTCGAGGTGGGTGGATCCTGAGAAGGGAATGATAAGTCCCGGGGATTATATCCCAATCCTTGAAGATAACAGACTTATCAAGAAATATGATCTTTATGTTATAGAGATGGCTCTTTCTGAATTTGAAAAGAGAAAGGATACATTTGGATTTCCAATCTCTGTAAATCTTTCAAGGCATGATTTTTATGATAAGGATATTGTAAAACTTATAACTGATATGACAGATAAGCATAATATCAGTCACGATAAGCTTCATATAGAGATAACAGAAAGTGCATTTACAGAAAATGTAGATTATATCAAGGGACAGGTGGATGCATTTCATGATGCCGGATTTGAGGTATGGATGGATGACTTTGGCAGCGGCTATTCATCTTTAAACCTCCTGCAGGACTTTGATTTTGATCTTATTAAGCTGGATATGAGATTTATGAAGGATTTTAAGGTGGGAAATAAGAATTCCATTATAGTTAAGCAGGTTATTGAAATGGCTCGGGAATTAAATATCCACACTCTTACTGAAGGTGTTGAGACAGAAGATCAGAAAAATTTCCTAAATAATGTTGGCTGTGAGAGAATTCAGGGTTATTATTATAGTAAACCAGATACACTGGATAATATAAAGAACAGAGTGAAGGAAGGTAGTCTTCCGGAGCTGGAGTAAAGGAGATTTAGAACATGGCTTGGTTTGATGAGGCTAGATTTTATCATATTTACCCACTGGGACTTACAGGAGCGCCCCATACAAATGATTACATTTTAAAGGAGCATAGATTAAAGAATATTTTTCCATGGGTGGATCATATAAAGAATATTAATTGTAACGCAATATATATAGGACCATTATTTGAGTCTGTGGGGCATGGTTACGAAACCACAGACTATAAGAAACTTGATTCAAGACTGGGAGATAACCAGGATCTTAAAGATTTTATGGATTTATGCCATAAGAATAAGATCCGTGTTATTTTTGATGCGGTTTTTAATCATTGCGGAAGAGATTTCTTTGCATTTAAGGACCTTAGAGAAAGAAAAGAAGCTTCACAGTATAGAGACTGGTTCTGCAATGTTAACTTTTACGGAAATAACTATTTTAATGATGGTTTTTCTTATGATAACTGGGGCGGAGATGACGGTCTGGTTAAGTTAAATCAGAGAAATCCAGAAGTTAAGTCTTATATTCAGGATGTAATACGTTACTGGGTTAAGGAATTTGATGTGGATGGACTTAGACTTGATGCTGCTGATGTACTGGATTTTGACTATATGAAAGCTATAAGACAGGTGGCAAATGAAGTTAAAGAAGACTTCTATCTTATGGGTGAAGTTATCCACGGTGATTATACAAGATGGGTAAATGAGGAACATTTGCATGCTGTAACGAATTATAGTATGAACAAGGCTTTATGGTCAGGTAATAATGAGCATAATTTCTTTGAGATAGCTCATACCCAAAGAAGAAATTATGATATGGCAGGCCAGAATCCACTAGGGCTTCGTCTTTATAATTTTGCGGATAACCATGATGTGGAGCGTATTGCCAGCAAGGTGAATAATAAGACTCATCAGCTGCTTATATATACTTTATGCTATACACTTCCAGGGGTTCCTTCTATCTATTATGGTTCAGAATTTGGAATCGAAGGCCGTAAGGAGAAAGGTTCAGATTGGAACTTAAGACCAAAACTTAATATAGAGGATTATAGTGATGCAGTTGAGAATAATCCGCTGACTTTCGGAATTAAGATCCTTGGAAAGGTGAGAGAGTCAAGTCCTGCGCTTTCTTATGGCGGATATAAAGAACTTCTTCTTACTAACAGACAGTATGCCTATAGAAGAAGACTTGATAATGAGAATGTGATCATTCTTCTTAATAATGATGATAATCCTGCATGGTTTAATGTGGATGCAGAAGGAATTGATAAATATTATGGATGCTTCGGAGATGCTAACGTTTCAAGTAGTGATGGAAGAGTAAGTATTGAGATACCTGCCAACTCATGTCAGATACTAATGCCGGAAGAACTTTACAGGAGATTTGTTGGGGATGAAGCAAAGGAAAAAGATGAAGTAAAAGCTGAAGAAAAATCTGAAGTAGAAATAATAGATGAGGCAGATGATATTGATGGGACAGAGTCAGAAAGCTTAGAGATGGCAGATGCTGTTGCAGAGGGTGGAGTAGATTCGCCAGAGGAGACAGAGACTATCGTAGAGGATATAGCAGATATTCAGGAGCATGAAGAAAATGTTTTAGATGCAACTGAAGAAGGGAATGATAAGGCAAATGAAGAGGCGTCAGAGCCAGACATTGAGACTCTTGTTCCACGTAATGTTTCCTATGAAGAAATGACAATTGAAGAATTGCAGCACTGCATATTCGAAAAGATGAGAAACAATGGTCCTGTAACACCAGAGATGAAAAAGACTATTACTGATAATATATATCATGATTCACTGATAAATTGGGTGAAGAGTTTCAGATAACAGGGAAACTTATAAAAAAATTACCTTAAGGAATCTCGTATTTATGCGGTTCCTTAAGGTAACATAAAATTTTTTAAAAAAATTTTAAAAAAGTGCTTGCATTATCTGTAACCTTTTGGTATTATAAACAAGTCGCTAAGGTCCGTTGGTCAAGAGGCTAAGAC
>DFFQ01000012.1:0-291 GCA_002371025.1 Lachnospiraceae bacterium UBA3772
TCCGGCAGATCTGCTGCGATCCCTCTCTGGTGTTCAGCAACTACGCCGGAGAAAGCGCCAAGCGGGAAGCCTGTCTGGATCTTATTGAAAGCGCCGTGGATGGCGGCCACCGCATTCTGTTATTCTCTCAGTTTACCTCCATGCTGGAGATCCTGAAGAAGGATCTGGACGCCAGAGGCATTGAATACTACGAAATCACCGGATCCACCACCAAGGAAAAGAGGCTGGATCTGGTGCATGATTTCAATGCCGGAGAAACTCCCGTATTCCTGATTTCCCTCAAGGCCGGCG
>DFFQ01000012.1:381-9481 GCA_002371025.1 Lachnospiraceae bacterium UBA3772
ATTCACTACGACCCGTGGTGGAACCTTGCGGCCATGAATCAGGCCACAGACCGGGCGCACCGCATCGGCCAGTCCAAGATAGTTACGGTATACAAGATGATTATGAAGGACACCATTGAAGAAAAGATCCTGAAGCTTCAGGAAACCAAAAAGGATCTGGCGGAATCAATTCTGGAAGGAAACACCACCTCCCTGATGAGCCTGTCTGCGGAAGAGCTGATGGATCTTCTGTCATAATGCGGCGAAAAGCGCAGCGGCCGGCTATATTGGAGCAGACATTTAATACGGCGGGGGTTAATACGGCGTATGGCGCATAACTCTCGGAGAAACAGAAGGCTTGCGGAAGGCTCACGGAAAGAGGCTTAACGGCTTAAGCGGCTTAAAAAGGACGGATGTTCAAAAAAAAAATCACAATTTGTAAAACAAAAAAGGAAAAAAACTGTCAAAATAGGTGCTGTCTCACGAATGCAGTACTCGCGGACAGGGCTCCACAACAATCGGGAAAGTAAAAATGACATTTGATTTAATAAAGAAGCTGGCTCTGGGATTCATGGTTGCAACCGCCGCCGTTATTGCGGTTCCGGCTGCTCCGGTATACGCTGCCGAGGCCCAGCAGGTGGACACCACCAATCCCTACACCATGATGAAGATACTGGCGGACAATGTATTCCAGGATCTCCGGAATACAACTCCTCCCATGACCACTGAAAAGGCCCGGGCCATTATTACCAAGGATCTGCTGCCCTACATCGACAACAAGTATTCTTCCTTCAAGGTAATCGGCACCAACCTCAAGAATACCACCAAGGAAGAGCGAGAAGCCTTTACTGTTTCCTTTACCAATTACATTATCGCCACCTATGCCGATGCTCTGAAGAAGTACACCAATCAGACCATTAAGGTGCAGGATCCGGAGCCCGTCACCGACAAGATTACCTCCGTCAAGGTTACTATTTCCGCTCCCGGAGCTGAGGATGTGGAGGTTATTTTCAAGATGCGCCAGAATCCCAAAACCGGCACCTGGAAGGCATATGACATGGTGGCTGAGGGCATCTCCCTCCTGAGCGCCAAGCAGTCCGAGCTTTCGGGCATGATCCGGGATAAGGGAATCACCGAGGTCTGCAGGATCCTGGACAAGCACGTCGCCGATACCATGAAAAACTAGGAAGATCGCTATGGAAAAGCTTTCCGGAAAACTGGATCAAAGAAGTGTGGAAAAGCTCTGGGAACGCAAGGATGCTATTTTCAGCAGCGACGGAGCCGACCTCACTGATGTCACCAGTGTCGATTCCGCCGGAGTGGCCTTTCTGACGCTGTGGGCCAAGAACAGCCCTGCCGGGAAGCTTCATATCAGGAATATGCCTGAAGATGCAGTGAAGCTAGTGCATCTCTTTCATACTGAACCTTTGTTTGTGTTTTCGGATGAACATGAAAAGGCCGAGAGCAAAGAAGAATCCTCAGCAGAAGAACAGGTTTAGCATTCTGCCAAAATTCTGAAAAGCCATACCCCTTAAGGTATGGCTTTTTTGAATTGTGAATTGAGGAAAGATACGGACGGCTCAAAGTTCAGTCATATCTCAATAATCGTAGGATTCCACTTCATGATGCTTCCAGATATATTCGGCATTGTCAAAAAATTCTGATTTTTTCAGATTTTCGTCAGCAGTGTGCGCTCCATCGTCCGGAGACATTGCTTCTGCTGCCTCTATTGGCAGTTTCATGTTTCCGCGCATAGCATACTTGTTTTTTCCTTCATACATGATGATCTTCATCTTGGCAGGAGACACATCTCCGCGGCATGCCATCTTGTAAACAAGCCATACCTCTTTAAGTCCGTTTTCATCAAAGTCGGTTAAGTTTATCGGCCTGACAAGCTGCAGCGTAGTGTCTACAGGACATTCATTTACAAAATCCTGCACCTTCCAGATTTCCCTTCCTTTACTGTCGCGGCGGGCTATTTTCAGTTTTTTGGTGATAAGATATTCTTCCTGATCATACTTGACCGTAGTAATGATTTCACCGTAAACATCGCCTTTGCCAAGTTTGTCGTTAATGGTGATGGAAAAAGTTTCTTTCTGATCCTCAGCAGCAAAAGCGGCTGAAGGTACGGCAGCTGATACAGAGACAGCAGCGGCCAGCAGCATGGGGGATAGAATTTTCATGGGAGCTCCTTACTTCATGGTGGCAACACAATACCCGTACTGGGTTAATCTTAAAACATTATCCTGATTCATGAAAGAAGCAGAAGCTAGGAATGAGAGCGGGTGATCCTGATATCGCCGCCACAGCATGACATCACTCACGAATCACGTAACAAAGGCCGTTTTTGAAATTACCAACGGATACCGATAAGATTTTGCCGAACGTTTTTCCGGAATTAAATGTCTCAGGCAATACCACGATTAGACCAAAGCTTGTTTCATGAGTGTCTTACTTCATCCACATGGCACACCGCCGTAAGTGGCCTAATATTCGATGTATCTGTGTCATTCAGAGAAAAGTTAAGAGTGTTACAAAAGATATATGTGCAAAGTCAGTACAATAAAGTTAGCGAACTAGTAAAACTGTAACCAAAAAATGGTTACTTTGAACAATCTCAAAAAAACAAACAATTCTGAACAACAAAACAATCTGGTGTGATATGATGAGAGCCAGCATTTACTAGCATTTACACTAAACAACAATCATAGAAATATATGTAAAGGACAAATATTATGTCAGAGATCACAAAAACTGAAAATAAAACTAAGAGCAAAAAGTGGTTCATCGGGCTCGATATCGGAACAAATTCCGTCGGGTGGTGTGCTTGTGATACTGAATACAACATCCTCACGAAGAATGGCAAACTACAAGCCGGGGCAAGATTGTTTGAGGATGCCCATGACGCCTCTGAGAGAAGACTATGCAGATCAAACAGAAGACGCCTTGCTAGAAGACACGTTCGCCTTGACCTTCTGAGAGAATTTTTTAAGAACGACATTAAGGATGGGTTCTTTTT
The DNA here is from genome assembly GCA_002371025.1 of Lachnospiraceae bacterium UBA3772. Taxonomy (GTDB): domain Bacteria; phylum Bacillota; class Clostridia; order Lachnospirales; family Lachnospiraceae; genus Eubacterium_Q. Next base: position 3,380 of record DFFQ01000012.1, read on the forward strand.
ATCACTCAGCGAAAGCTGCTTAATAAGAGACGATAAAACTGAACACCAAAAATATACGTTATTTAATGATAAGGATGATAATGGTAATTATGTCTTTACGGATGCAGAATACTACCAAAAATTCCCGACGACATTTCATTTAATTGAACATTTGAAAACAAACGATGAAACCGATCCCCGTCTGCTTTATTTAGCATGTCATAATTTAATAAAGTTCAGAGGCCATTTTCTTTTTAATGATTTTAAAATAGAAGATGAATCATCAAATATAAAAGATATAATACAATCAATAAACGAATTGCTTGTTACAAGTGACTTCATAGCTGAAGAAAATGAAATCTTTAATACAAATTTTAACGATTCAGAGTTTAACGCAATATTCAAAATTAAAAAATCAACTGATCAATGGATTAAAATCTCAGAAATAATCAATAATACCAATGACAAGAAACTAAACAACATTATCAACATCATAAAGGGAAATAAAATTTCCATAGAAAAGCTTTGGCCTGATAATTATAAAGATTCCGCCAACGACTTCAAAATCGAACTTAAAGACTTTAAGTTTTCAGCTGAAAATTTTGAAGAGTGCCTGTCATTTGCAGAAACACTGTTAAATGATAATGAATTAAGCTTGATTGTTGAATTAAGAAAACTGTATGATGTGATAATGATCAAAAAAATTATCGGATCCGATTCATCGCTATCAGCAGCAATGGTGCACCGATATGATAAACATCAAAAAGATTTATCAATTTTCAAAAAGTTTATTAAAGAAAACATTCCTGACCAATATAATGAAATTTTTAGAAAAAATGAAAATTACAAAGACAAGAAAGAAATTCATGCCTCTTATGTTAACTACATAGGTTCAGGAATAACTCACAACAAGAAACTGATATCTCATGATTCAAAATGCACAAGCAATAATGTAAGTGCATCTTACGAAGATTTCTTAAAATATGTTAATACCATACTTGAAAAAAACAAAGCACTTTCTGACAAAGATGAATATAAATATATTAGAGATGCTGTAGACAATGAAGATTTCTGCAAAAAAATAAGAATTAGAGATAATGCATACATTCCTCATCAAATCAAAGCGCACGAACTCAAATCTATTCTTTTGAGACAGAAAAACAACTTTCCTAATATCCTGTCCGATGACAATATTGAGAAAATTGTTTCGCTTCTGACATTCCGCATTCCCTATTACGTAGGCCCGTTATCTGATCTGCACGCAGATAAACCTGATTCATTTTCGTGGGTTGAAAGGACAAATCCCCACAGTCACATTAAAATTACTCCTTGGAATTTCAAAGATGAAGTAGACCTGACCCGCAGCGGTGAAAAATTTATCGAACGCATGATCTCGAAGTGCACATATTTGAAGGATGAGTATGTTATTCCGATGCAAAGCCTACTTTATCAAAAATACATGGTCTTGAATGACCTTAACAATCTAAAGATTAACGGGAATAGGATAAATCACGAACTCAAAATATTCCTTTACGAAAACTTATGTCAAACGGATCGTGGCAGTTCTCTTACAAAGAAAAAAATCAAAGTCTTTCTCGTTGAAAATGGAAAGATTGACAATAATTGCATGGTTGGAAATGAAGATGAAAATGACAGAGCTTTTAACTCCAGTTTATCATCTTTGATTCAATTTAAAAATATACTGAAAGCATCGTCTCTTTCCAAAGAAGATGAAGAAATGTGTGAAAACATAATAAAGTGGCACACAGTTTTTGGTGCTGAAAAAGAACCAGTAAGGGAAAGAATTGAAAAAAATTATATAGACAGACTAACCGATGAACAAATTAATAAAATACTAAAACTTAATTTCAAAGGTTGGAGCAGATTATCGAAAAAATTCCTAACCGAAGTTGCTGTACACCAGAAAGAAAACGACTTCTCTAATGAAACTATAATATCAGTTCTTGAAAAACAAGAATTAAATTTAACTGAAATTCTAAACAGCAATAGTTTCAGTCCATCATTCCTTGAAAAGGTAAAAGAAATCAATGGCAATAGTACTATTCTAAAATTTGATTATGATTCTTTAGTAAAAGATCTGTATTGTTCGCCTATTGTAAAACGTTCAATTTGGCAAGCAATTCAAATTTGTCATGAACTTGTTCAAATCAATAAATCAAATCCTGAAAAAATATTCATCGAAGTGACCCGAGCACAGGATAAAAGCAAGAAAGGGAAAATGACTTCATCTAGAAAGGAACAGCTGGAAGAGCTTCTTAAGACAGCTGAAAAAGATTCAACTGATTACGATAATATTATAAGCCAATTAAATAAGAAGGAGCAGAAAGAATTGAAAAGCGATCGTTTGTACTTATATTTTACGCAACTTGGAAAATGTATGTACACCGGAGAACTAATCAAAATCGAAGAGCTCTATAACGAACAACTATACGATATTGATCATATTTATCCTCAGAGCAAGATAAAAGACGACAGTCTTAATAATAGAGTTCTAGTTAAACGCAGTGCAAATGCAAAGAAAACTGACGCATACCCTTTATCAACAAAAATTCGCACTAACATGAAACCTTTCTGGGAAAAACTGAAGAATATGAAACTCATTTCCCTGGAAAAATATAACCGGCTTATATGTTCGCAGGAACTTACTGAAGATCAAATATGCGGTTTTATCAATCGTCAGTTAGTATCAACAAACCAGGCTGTCAAAGAGACTGCAAACATTCTTAAACCATTGTTTAATACAGAAGTTGTATACAGCAAAGCCAACCTTGTATCTGATTTCAGGCAAAGACTAAATCATGAATTAGTAAAATGCCGGGAGATTAATAATCTCCACCATGCTCATGATGCCTATCTCAATATTGTGGTTGGTAATGTATGGCATTCCTATTATCAAAATACCTTCTTTTCCAAAAATAAAATAGCATCTGAATCTGCCATTGACAAATTATTTATTGACAAAGGTGATCACCGGAATTCATACTGGAAACAGGAATACGATCAGAAAATTCATGAATATCTTTTCAATAACAAGAAATATCTGAATAAATACATGGTAGTGCAGGCTCCTAGAGAAATTAAAGGTATGTACTATAAACAAACAATTCACCCTAAAGGTAAAGGACAGTATCCTCTTCATGAAAACAATAACAATAAAGAGTTATGGTCAGTTTCCAAATATGGTGGATACAAGGATGAAGTTACTGCTTACTTATGCTGTATCTCTGTAATAACTCCTGACAATAGGGAACTCAGAGGGCTTTATCCAGTTTCAATAAAAAACGCAACTAAATATCGCAATAATAAAGCAGGATTATTAAATCAGATTTGTTTTGATAATTCTATTGACACTAGTATTTTCAAAGTCAAAATTATTAGAGACAAGATACTTATGTTTAGCGTACTAGAAATTAATGGAATCAGATATTATTTCAGATCAAAGGATCTACAATGTTCCGTAGATTATGAATGGTATCCAGACAAAGAGATAACACAGATTATCCATGATATAGTTAAATTCAAAAATCGAGTATCGTTAAAAGAAGAAAATGAGCCTTCTGATGATTTCCATGGAGACATCATATACAGAACCAGAAAAATTAACGCATATAAACGCGAGTCAGTTACTATAACAAAGGAAATGAATCTTAAGGTATTTGATGCATTGATTGAACAAATCAAAAAACCTTTATATCGTGAATACCCCTTTGCAAAATCAGTTAATAATGGAAAAATTAGCAGAGAAGCTTTCTGCAAACTAGGAACTTATGGACAAATTTTACAGCTATTAGAAATTTTAAGGAACGTAGCGATTCACAACGGAACTGTTTGCAATGCTTCAAAAATCAAGGGTGAGAAAACTCATCAATGTAAATATATGTGCCGCTATGAGCCACCTAAGATAACAAAAAATTCAAAAAAATCGAAAGTTGATAAGATATCGCTTATTTCAAAATCCATAACAGGATTATATGAGAAGAAAATCCCTTTGATTTTTGGCTGATAACAATGTCAGGCTTTCGTACAATTGTTATAAGCAAAAGAGCAAAGCTGGAATCCTTGCTAGGTATGCTTATAATCCGTTCTGATAAAGAGGAGCGGATTTACATCAGTGAGATAGAGACCCTCATTATTGAGAGTACTGCTGTTGCCATTACAGCTGCTCTTATTGTCGACCTTACAGCAGTTGGAGTAAATATTGTTTTTTGTGATCGGAGGCATTTTCCGACATCAATATTTGCTCCTGTTCACTCTCACCATAGCTGTGCCAAAAATATTAGAGAACAAATCAACTGGGATAAGGACATACAGCTTACCTGCTGGAAAAAAATTGTTCAGGAAAAAATTCGTCAGCAGGCTTTTGCTTTAACTGTTATCAATAAGCAAAAACCTGCTTCTACTCTAAGTACAATGATAGAAAAAGTCCGTGAAGGAGACCCTGATAATTTCGAAGGAATGGCAGCAAGACTTTATTTTGTGAACATGTTCGGAGAAGACTTTTCGAGAAATACTTTAAGAATAGAAAACTCAGCTCTAAATTACGGTTACACTCTTATTCTTTCATCATTTGTTAGAGAGATTGTTGCATCAGGGTACATTACAGAAATAGGCATTTGGCATCGCAGTGCTGAAAACCCATATAATCTCGCATGTGATCTAATGGAACCGTTCCGTATTATTGTCGATATTCTTGTATATGAAATGCCTTTACATGAAGAGGCAAATTTCAAACATTACATGTTGAAAGTATTGTCATCTCAAATTGAGATTGACGGTGACAGACAATCGTTTGTTTATGCCATTCGGATTTATCTACGCAAAATTTTTAGATTTTTAAATGGAGATACAGACAATATTCTCTCTATACATATTATAAGAGATTCCCAAAATGAGCTTTAGATTTATGAGAATAATATTGTTTTTTGATTTGCCTATGGTAACAAAAGAAGACATTAGAAGATACAATCGTTTTCATAAATTTCTGATCAAAGAAGGATTTATTATGATTCAGTACTCAGTGTATGCAAAATTAGCTCTTAACAAATCAATTATATCTCAGGTTAAGAAGCGTTTAGATAAAAATAAACCACCAAATGGAAATATTGCTATTTTAGAAATAACAGAGAAACAATTTGCAGGTATTCAGTGGATTTTAGGTCAAAAAGTCAGTTATGTGTTAGACACAACAGATAAAGTAACCATTTACGATGAATAAAATTACCCTATCAAGATATGGCATAGATCCACCAATAGAAATACCAGATGGTTTTTTTGCAACATTAGTTGTGGAACCAAAGAACATTTTTTACAAGTATGTTTCAGAATTAAAAAATCAGATCGAGGGATGCACTGAACAAAATTTTCATTTAATTTTTAATAACAACACTCTTCCTATGGATAAGCACGCCTTTGGAATCTTTGATTTTTTTAACTTAAACCTAAATTCTAAAACAATAACTAATTTATTATTAAAAAAGCTTGGTGATTTTCTTGTTAGAACGAACCAGGAAGAGAGGATCACAAATATCGAAAAAAACATTTACGAAATTATTGATGATTTTAGTTTATCATCCGGATTAAACATTGAGTATAACGAATCAATCAACGCAACTACTTTAGCAAAACTTTGCGGGCTGAAAATTTCAGACTCTTCTTTATCACTATTAGAAAAAGTATTCAACTACATAGATCTTTATTGTGAATTATTACCAACAAAAATATTTATTCTTGTTTTTGGAAAAGAGTTTTTTACTCTTGATGAAGTATATCAATTGTATGAACATTGCTATGATAAACAATTACGATTGTTGATTGTAGAAAATTCTGATTCTTACCCCCTTCTGAAAAATGAAAACAGATTAATAATCGATCAAGATCAATGCATCATTACTCAAAACAATGCTTTGTCTCACAATATTCTAATCTAATTGTGCTCAGATTTTCTTTTCATAGTATAATTGGATCAACACAGCGAGTTCAGATAAATTTTTTACACATCGTTGATTGTTTCGAGAAATCGATTATTCAATTGCTGGCGAGGAGTCAGCATCGCAGCTAACAGATAACATTTTTATAACATAGGTCTGAGAGCTGTGCTGATTA
>DFFQ01000156.1 GCA_002371025.1 Lachnospiraceae bacterium UBA3772
CCCTTAAGGCATTCCTCATTAAAAGGACTGATAAGGCCAGCATTTTCAACTATCTCAGTAAATACACGACTTCCGCCCTGTACTGTATAGTCCATATAATGCTTTAATGCATCCTTTTGATCCTTCTGCTGTAATTCCCAGATCTCCAAAGCTACAGTCTGGGCAAGGCAATAATCAATATAATAGAATGGGAAAGAATAGATATGATGCTGTCTCTGCCATCCTTCGCCATCACTATAGAATGGTATCTCACCATCTAATTTCTGCCATGGCATATATATTCCAAGTAATCTCTTCCACTCATCATGACGCTGTCTCTTGGTCCAGTCAGGGTTTTCATAAATGCTGTGCTGGAAATGATCAACCATTGTTCCATATGGAATAAACTTAAGCGCACCTGTTAAATGACTATATAAGAATTTCTTTGTATCTTTTCCAAAGAATCCTTCTTCCCATGGCCAAGCTAAAAATTCCATAGACATAGAATGGACTTCGCATCCTTCCATGCTAGGCCATGCAAGGTCTGATGGGCGCTGTGTATTCATATAATAAGCAAAAGCATGTCCTGCTTCATGAGTCACTACTTCTACATCACCCTGAGTTCCATTGAAATTAGCAAAGATAAATGGAACCTTATAATCATCGATTCCAGTACAGTATCCACCTGCCTGCTTACCATCAGTAGATAAAACATCAAGAAGATTCTGATCTAACATAGTATTAAAGAATCTTCCTGTTTCAGGAGAAAGTTCTTCATAAAACTTCTTTGCAGCAGCTAAAATGTCATCTGCTGAACCTACTGGTCTTGGATTTCCAGAACGAAATTCTAATGCATTATCAGCAAAACTCATAGGATATTCTTTTCCTAAGCGCTTTGCCTGTTCTCTAAAGATACTGTCTGCAACAGGTACAAGATACTTTACAACTGCTGCTCTAAACTTCTCGATATCATTTTTATCATAGCAGTTTCTTCTCATACGGTCGTAACCAAGAGGAATATAATTCTCATATCCCATAGCCTTACCCTGAGCATCACGATTCTTAACAAGTTTGTCATACAGCTCATCAAAAGCTTCCTGGTTATCCTTATACCACTGTCCTTCAGCCTTCCAGGCTGCAAGACGGCGTGCATCATTCGCATCAGACTTCATTGGAGTAAGCTGTGATAAAGTATAATTTTTCCCTTCAAATGGAATCTGGGCTGAAGCAAGAAGCTTTTCATATTCAGTAACAAGCTTATTTTCTTCCTGCATATATGGAACTAATTCCGGCTTAAAACTACGTAACTGAATCTTTCCATTAAGGAAAAGCACATTTCCATATTTATCTTCAAATTCTTTAGCATAAGGACTTTCAAGGAATGTCTTCTGCCACTCATTTACAATCTCATTTAACTGTGGATGAAATTCATCCCAATAATCTTTTTCTTCTTCCCAATATTTATCTCTTGTATCAATGGAATGATGAATAGATGCGATTTCTGTCTTAGTTGACAAATGCTTAAAATAATCATCTGCCTCTATAAAAATCTTATCTGCCTCTTCAAATGAAGCAGCCTCTTTTAAACTCTTAATTAATTTCTCGATTGTTTCTTTTGCTTCTTCCAGGGTAAGTCGAGAATATTCCATATCCTGAAATAAAACCTTATTTGTCATTAACAAATTACTCCTTTAGTTACATTCGATTTTTAAACTAAAATCGATACAGCTAACACTATAACACCTTATGCTTCATTTGGCTATCGCTTTAAATCACTAAATTGTTAAAATCAACCCCGGTTTTCAGTTTCCAAAGTTTCAGTTTACTTCACAAATTCTTCACAATCCTGTTTCGGAAGACTTTTTCTTTGTTTTATAGTTTCCAGTTAAAATATCCTTAGTTTTTTCCTATTAATATATAAAAGAAGAGATTATATCTGATTTTACCCATATATAACCCCTTCTTTTCATTCATATCTATATATCTTTCTTTAAACTTACTTTCCCTTTAAAAATGTTGAAAGTATTCCTCTACCTAAGCTGGCTCCTAAGTTTCCTCCAAGAGTTTTTCCAAACTTACCAAACTGACCGCCCATATTCTTACCAACTTCACGGCCCACTGTGCCGGCAACAGAATTTCCCACGCTCTTAATAACTCTTTGTTTTTCTCTTGCTTCCTGATTTTTCTTTTTTTCAGCCTCTTTTAAAGCAGCAGCAGCTTGCTTTTCCTGTAATTTTGCCTGGGCGGCCAGCTCTTTTTCTCTAAGTCTCGCCTCTTCTTCAGCCTGTTTTTCCTCCATATCAGCTATTCCTTTTCTTTCAAAGAATTCATAAGCTGAATCCGGATCTGTTGCTTCATAATACTTTGTATATAGAATACTCTGCTTTATCTCTCTATCTCTTACTTCTTCTGATATAGCACCCATATAAGACTGTGGAGGAAGTATACTTACTTTATCACAAACTGACGGTGTTCCTGTTTCATCAAGGAAAGAACATATTGCTTCTCCTGTTCCCAGCTGCTGTATCATATCTATTGTCTTAAATGCAGGATTTTCTCTAAAAGAATCTGCCGCTGCCTTTACAGCCTTCATATCTGATGGAGTATATGCATGAAGCGCATGCTGAATCCTGTTTCCAAGCTGTGCCAAAACCCCATCAGGAATATCGCGTGGATTCTGTGTAACAAAGTAGATTCCTACGCCTTTTGATCTTATTAATTTAACCACCTGTTCTATTTTTTCCATAAGAAGTTTTGGCGCATCATTAAATAAAAGATGTGCCTCATCAAAGAAAAATACCATCTTAGGTCTGTCTAAATCTCCCACTTCAGGAAGCATCTCAAAAAGCTCAGACATAAGCCATAAAAGGAATACTGAATAAAGTGTTCCATTATTTATAAGGCTTGTACTATCTAGGATATTTATCATTCCTCTTCCATCTAAACCTGTTGTAAAAAAGTCTCTTACATTAAGTGCAGGTTCTGAAAAGAATTTATCTCCTCCAGCAATCTCAAGCGAAACTATAGCTCTTACGATTGCAGCAATAGAGACTTTACTTATATTTCCATATTGAGCTGCAAAATCCGCGGTATTTTCAGAAATATAATTAAGAAGTGCCTTTAGGTCCTTGGTATCTATAAGAAGAAGCTCATTATCATCTGCTATCTTAAAAGTAATAGTTAAAATATCCCTCTGAAGATCATTTAAACCAAGGATTCTTCCTAAAAGTAAAGGTCCCATCTCTGAAACTGTTGTTCTGAGAGGAATTCCTTTGGTACCGAATACATCCCAAAATGTAACCGGATATCTCTGATAATTAAATCCCGCTTCTGCTAGAGAAAATTTAGCAATTCTTCTTTGCATATCTTCTGAATCAATTCCCTGGGCTGCCATTCCTGCCAGATCTCCCTTAACATCCGCAAGGAAAACCGGAACACCCATATCACTAAATGCTTCAGCCAGCACTTTTAATGTAACTGTCTTACCTGTTCCTGTAGCTCCGGCAATAAGCCCATGTCTGTTTGCCATTTTAGGATTGATAAAAATATTATCTCCCTGCTCATTATTTCCAATCCAGACCTTCTGATCTTTTACCATTTAAACCTCCTCCTGATCAAGATAACTGATCATTTTCTCACGATTTTAGTGCATCATCTTTTAATAACCTGATAAATCCACTACCTTCTTCTAGTTTAATCCAGCCAGTTCTTCTCATCAAGGCAAATATAAAAAAGTAAACCCTAATAAATAAAAACGGTTTCGCGAATACGCTTGCGCAACTGTAAACCATATTGTATTCTCAGTATTCTAGCACTTTATACAATTTCTCAAATCCAAATGTTGCACTTTGTCCAAATTAGTGTTATAGTTTAGATGCTCGAGCAAGACACAATTTATTCACAAAACACAAAGTAATAAAGGAGTTTTATACATATGAGACGAAAAACACCAATAGCTTTATCACTAATGTTACTTTCAGGATTATTTGCTGGGCCAGCATTAAATACAAATGCTGCAAACTTATCAAAAACAAATCCTTACCGCACTGTCAGTGCAACAAATTCATCAAACCTTAAGGGTGTATCTTTAGCAAAGGATAAGGATGGCAGCAGATATATCAGTGCTTTCGAAAAAGGTGATTCTTTCTCTGTAAATTCTCTCGACATTTACCAGGGAATTGATAAGATCAACATAAATGTAAGATCTTATGAACCTTCACTTATCCGTATTTATGAAAACGATATTAACGGAAAATATCTTGGTGACATTAAAGTTAATAATACGCATGGAGAATATGAAACTTATTCAAGCGAATTAGACAGCATTTCTGGAGATGATGTAACACTTTATTTCTCATGTGCATTAGGCGATATGGATATTGATAGCTGGAATTTAACAGCACCTGAAAACTATAAGGTAGTTCCAGAAGACACAAGCCTTAATCTTAAGAGATCACCTCATCCTCTCAACCCATACAAACCACTTTATGCTAATTATCACTGTGATGGATGTGGAATTGAGTTAGTAAAAGAAGGCGATAAAACAGTAGTTTCATCTCTTGAACCAACTGATTATTATCAGGTTTACGATATTGATTTCAGCGAAGGTCTTAATAAGCTTAATATCATTGCTAAGTCTGAAGGTGAAGCTGAACTTGAAGTAAGACTTGGTGGCCCTGCTGGTTCAAAGCTCGGTACTATTAAAATCTCTGATACAAATGGCGAATATGAATTATTCTCAGGTGAAATGTCTAGCATCTCTGATATTCACGCTATTACATTTGTCGGCATCAAAGGAAATGTAACAGTTTCCGGATGGATTGCTTCTACAGACAGGATCACAAGCGACGAGCCTGTCACCCCATCACCTGTTAAAGTACCAGATAAAAAGCCAGATGAAAAGATGGATTTATCATATTCTATCAACAACTGGGGCGATGGATATACAGTAAGCTTTAAGTTAACTAATAATACAAATGAAGATATGACAGATTATTCAATTAAGATTAAGAAGGATCAGTTAAATATTTCTTCAAGCTGGTGCATAGATGTGGCTGAAGAAGGCGATTACTATGTACTCACTCCAATGTCCTGGAATTCAACCCTTACAAAGGGACAGTTTATTGAGTTCGGAATAAACGGAAATGGTTCTATTAGTTCAACTATCGATTATACTATTGATTAATCTACTTTTACCCCACAGTAATACTTAAAAACACTAAGAGGGACTGCCAAATGACAGTCCCTCTTTTTTATCAGGATTCTTTTTTATTAAAGTTCTTCTTTCTTTACTTCTGCATTTTCAGCAAAATCTTTCTTTAATTTATCTGCTGTTTCTGCCACCTTATCCATGGCACTGTTAACAGTCTTTAACTCGTTCTTTCCTATGATATTATACTTATAATCAAAGAAGAGTGAAATAAGCATTAAGATCAGTAACACATGCCATCCAAGAGCAAATATAACAAGTGCTGCTCCAAGAGGGATATCTATTACCTTCTTTTCCTTATGTTTTACTACAAAGTGATTATCTGTACAAACTCTGATGAACTTGTTCCATCCATTCTTTATCTTCTTCTTACAATCTTCTTCCTTCATCTTTCTTTCCTCATCCCTTACTGTTTTTTCAACATCATGTAGCTTTTCTTTCTCAGCCTTAGATGAATGATAAGTTGTAACTTCAGATTTTTTTACCTTGCCTAATGTTTCAAGATAAATAAGTGCATCAAGCATATCCCAGTTACATGCTTCCAATGCTCTTTTTGCCTCATCATAAGTTACATCTGCCTTTTCTCTTAATCTTTCAACTTTTTCAAAATTA
>DFFQ01000071.1 GCA_002371025.1 Lachnospiraceae bacterium UBA3772
AATATAGATAAGTTCTTAAAAGACTATGATTATGAAGCTAATAATAATTTTAAAGCGTATTTAGCTACAAGTCTTTTCTATTTAGCTACCAAATACAATTATAAAGAGGCGAAGGCGCGAGGAGAAAAATTGGTAGTAGATGAGAAAAAACAGGGGGATGAAAAGTATACTGTTGAGGGGCGTGCAATAAGTCTTGACAGTCAAGTGAAAGGAGAGGAAGGCGATAATTTATCTTTGACTGAAGTAATAGCGGATGATGATTTTGACACTGAATATCTTGCTGAAAAAAATATAGTGACAGCAGATATTATGAATACTTTAGCAACAATAATGAGTTTTGTTAGAAAAAAAGCTGGAACGAATGAAAGAAAGAATAATAAATTGAGATATTATAAGACCTTTTTTACAGATTCAGTGGTTTGTTATTCAAAGGAGATAATGGCTGATAATCAAACAGAAGATCTTAATGAAAGAGAAATAATAAAGAATGTTGATTTTGATTTTGGAGACTATTATGTAGATGATTTCTGCAGGACAATTGGGCAATATAGAAGAGGACGACTAAAAACATATGGAGAGCTTGTCAATTACGAAGGCAGAGGTGTGGAAGATGATGTTGTAGAAATACCGGTAGAAAATAATGTAATAGCAAGCTACCTTAAAAATGCATATGAGGATTTACGTAATAGAAACGTAGTTAATATGCTTTATGAACAAAGGAAAAAGTATAATGCAATAGCTAAAGAAAAACTAAAAAATAGAAATATTATTTAAAGGCTAATATAGGACGAAAGGAGTTTTTCATGGCAAGATATCTAGTAGTTATGGAGGTTTCTCAAAAGCAGGCATATATTTTTGAGAGTAATCACCTTAGGGATAATCGTTACAATTCAACTGAAATTGCCTACATTACAAGTAATGATTATTTTGAAAAGGCACTTGGACCAGAAGTATATAGTAGTAACAATATTGTGTATGCGGGTGGCGGTCATACGGTATTGGATTTTGAAAGTAAGGAAAAGGCGCTTGAATTCTCAAAGAAAATCAGTAGGCAGATAATGGTAGAATGTCCAAGAATGGAATTATTCATTGCTATGAGTGAATATGATGATAATAATACACCAGGCGGAAATCTTAAAGAGCTCATGAAAAAACTCGAAGAGAAAAAGTCCAGGAGAAGAGCATATTTTCATCAAGAAAATTTTGGCATTGAAGAAATGAATGCGGACACCTATAAGATGGATGTAGATGTGACATCCGTTCCAAAAGTTACTTCGGTAATCGGAAGTGAGGCCGGGGGAACTGATTTAGAAAAGCTTGATAGGGAAATAGATATAAATACTATTCTTCCGAAATCATACGATTTTAATCAGACATTTGAAACTCTAGGTGGAAGTGAAGGAGAATCGAATTTCGTTGCAATAGTGCATATAGATGGTAATGGCATGGGAAAACGTGTTCAGGAGTTTTATGAGAAGAACAACGGGAATGACTGGGAATCATTTAAGAAGAGTATAAGAGAGTTCAGTGAAGCTATAGACAGGGATTTTAAATCAGCTTTCAGGGATATGAATGACAAGGTAGATGAATTGTTAAGTGAAGAAAAATTAGATGAACTTAAATTAAAAGATAATGCATTTCCAGTTATTAGAATAATATCATCAGGAGATGACATATGCTTTGCAACTGATGGACGAATCGGTATTGAATGTGCGGCAACATTTATCAGTGCTTTAAAGAATAAGATAAATGTAAAGGATGGAAAAGGGTATTCAGCCTGTGCGGGCGTTGCAATAGTACATAAAAAGTATCCTTTCTACAGAGCGTATGAACTTGCAGAGGCGCTTTGCAGTAATGCAAAGAAGTTCGGAGCGTCTTTGTCAAAAGAAGATAATGGAGCATCAGTATCATCGATAGACTGGCATATCGAATTTGGTGAGCTTGCAGATGATTTAGAGTCGGTAAGAGAACAGTTCATAACAAAGGATAATAAACATCTAGAGTTAAGGCCATATATAGTTGATGCCAGCAATGAAGTTTTGAATAAAGAAAAAATCAGAAATTACGCTACCTTTAAGAAGCTGTTTAAAAAGCTATCTAAGAAATATAATGAAAGTGGTGATAATTATAGCAGAATTCACCTTAAGCAGCTCAGAACTGTATTAAAGAGTGGTGAAGCAGCGGCATGGCATTATCTTGAATTCCATAAGCTTGACAAGCTTGCGATGGAAAGTTATCAGGGGATTTACACTCAGATAGATTACAATGAAATGTTTAAAGGCGAAGAATTAGAGAAAAAGCTTTTCATAAAAACCTTAGATGAAAAAGAAAGATCTTGCTTATTTGACGCTATAGAGCTGCTTGATGATTATATACCATTTGACTAAGCCGAAGGGAGTAAAGTATGAAAATAAAGATGGAATTGCTTTCGGATGCTATTTTTGGAAATGGAATGAGCGTTCCGGGAGAAGAGGATATATCAGTACAAAGTGATGAGTATGGATTTCCTTATTATAAAGGCGGAACCTTTAAGGGCGTGTTTAGAGAGATGCTTGAGAGGTATCTGGAATGGACAGGGAATGCGGAAATAAAGAGCACTCTTGCACAGCTTCTAGGAGAGGAAGGCTCTGATGAAAAGGTGGATTATGATAAACTTGTGTTTTCTGATTTTACACTTTCGGATGCAGTAAAGACAGCTGTTCTGAAGGAAATTGAAGAGGATACAGAAGATTTAAAGAATGGAATCAGCAGTGAAAAACCTGTTAGGGTACTTGACATTTTTACAAATATGAGAACTTTCACTAAGGTAAATGAGGATGGTACAGCTCAAAAGGGATCACTTAGAAACTGTAGATGTGTAAATCAAGGCCTTGTTCTATATAGTGAAGTGCGCTGCAAAGAAAGCGATGAAAAACTCGTTGAAGAAGTGATAGGCATGATTAAAGGAATAGGAACACTCAGGAGCCGCGGCTTCGGTAATGTGAAAATTTCAAGGTGTTAGGAGGAATTATAATGGCAAAGTATTTAAGATTAGATATATCAAATACTGAAAATATGCGCTTTACAGATCGTGCAGGAAGCCAGAGTGGTCAGACAGCTACCTTTGATTATATTCCTGGATCATCACTTAGGGGTGCATTTATAACCTATATGTGTATGGGAGAAGATTTCGAACAGAAAAAGTTGAGTATGTTTAAGAATTTGAAGTTTTATAATGCTTATCCAAAATTTTCTGGCAAAGAGCTCATTCCATCAATAAAGGGATTTTATGAAGATAAATCTGAGGCTAAGGTGAAGGATATTGAAAATGTGCTTGTAAAGGAAGAAGTTACAGGTGGCTATAAAAGAGCGTCTCTTGGTAGATATTGCAATATTGAGAATGGTAAAATTTTTTATACAACAATTAAAGAAGGCGCAGAATTAAAAATTAAAATTAATTCGTCTAATAAAGAAAAAAATAATCTATTTAGAAATGATTACATAGAAAAAGGACAGAGCTTTTTAGGATATGTGCAAATTGAAGATGAAGAGCTTGTAAGTGACGTAGAAAAATTCTTTAACGGAGAAATAATAATTGGTAACTCAAGAACTGCTGGAATGGGAAAGTGCGGAGTAAAGGTGACTGAACTTGGAGATGGTGAGGTTCCTTACTCATATATCATGGACTGGGATGGAAATGAAGTTAAGAATGAAGTATATCTCGTTCTTCTTGCACCAACGGTAATGAGAAATGAAAACGGTGAATTTTGTGGACTAGATGAAAATAAAATAGGTAAGCTCCTTGGGGTAAGTAATGTAAACATAGAAAGATGCGCGACCTCTGTCAGAAAGCTGAGTGGGTATAACCGTGTTTGGAAGGCACAGACTATGGCTGTTCCTGTTTATGAGCAGGGAAGTGTTTTTAGACTATCATTTGATGGTGATATTTCAAAGGAAAAGGCACTTGAAGCAATGGCAAAGGGTATAGGAATCAGAGTAAGTGAAGGATATGGGCGTTTTGTTCTTCTACAGCATTACGAAAAGCTTTCCAAGAAGGAATCGATGGGAAGAAATATATCTTCTGTAATTGATTCAAACACAAATTTGAGTGAAGAGGATAAGAAAGTACTTAAGCAGATTGCAAGAAATTATTATAGACAAAAAATTAATGATAAGATGCCAGAAGCATTAAAGAAGCGTGTAAATAAAGGAAAGCTAAAAAATAGTCAGTTAGGAGCTGTTGATGCAAGATTGATGAATAACAGATATGACTATGAGGCAGCAATGAAAGTGCTTGATGTATATTTTGGACATGCGAAGGAAAAAGAGGATAGTTATAAGGTTCATAAAGAGAAAGCCAGCGTATCTCCGTTTTATAATCAGGTGACAGAAATAAAACAAATGGACAGAAAATCATTTGAAAAATTTGTGTTGGGAGAGAATGATAATTTTACAGATAAGGATACTGTAATGGGAATCCCTAAATCTGAACTTCTGACAAAGGATGAACTAGGTCAGCTGAAGTTAGATTTCTTGTCTAAAATGATAAGAATGGAATATAAGCGCGTAAAAGCTTAAAGAGGGAGGAGAGAAAAATGGCGACAGGTTTTACATATGAATGGGTAGAAAAGTATGTAGTGAAGGCAGAACTTACCCAGCCGATGCATATTGGGGCAGAGAGTACGGCAGAATCTGACACACGTACGGGGGTTTTAGTGCATCCGGTTACCGGAAGACCTTTTGTGCAGGCTTCCTCTTTGGCAGGAGTGTTCAGAGCTTATTATAATAGTCGAAATGGAGAAGAGGCAACTGATGAGCTTTTTGGAAAAAGTAAAAGGGGTAAAAATGAAGCGGTTTCAGATTGCCAAAGCAGAGTCTTTTTTACTGATGGACAGTTCACATCCCAGAACAAGCTTAAGCTTGAATATAGACCAAGAGTATGCATAGATGATGAAAAAGGAACAGCATCAACAGGAAAGTTCGAGATGGAATATGTTGGTGTCGGTGCAAATCTTGATTTCACTCTTTATGTTTATGGAGATAGCAGATGTGAAAAGAATTGTCTTGATGACATATTTTCGGCAATGAATGCGGGAGATGTTCAGATCGGTGGACAAAAAAGTAATGGCTGTGGATATCTAAAAGTAGATAAGCTTTACTATAAAGATTTTAATTTAAAGACATCAGAAGGCAGAAAAGACTGGATTAAAGATGAACCCGAGAAAATAGATGGGCTAGAGCAAATAACAGTAAAAGATCAGAAAGGTACCTCGAGGGCATATCGTGTGATAGTAACTGGAAAAACTGAGGGCTCAGTTCTTGTTAAGGGCATTTCAGTTGCTGGTGTTGGAAAGGATGCTCCTGATGCAGAAAATATGAGAAATGTTAAGGGTGATTATATCATACCGGCAAGCTCAGCAAAGGGAACGATACGAAATCAGATGGAGAGAATTGCTAAGATTGTATCATCTGATGATGAAAAAGCTGCTAAAGTAATAGAGGAGGCCTTTGGTAAGGTAGGTGTTTCGAAGGATACAGGTAAATGTGGAAATCTTAGATTTTATGATGCTATTATTGGCGAGAAGGAAGAAAATGAAAAAGCTCCTCTACAGCATAGAATAAAGATAGATAAATTTACTGGCGGTGTAATGCAATCTGGACTTTTCTCTGAAAGAGATGCGGCAGGAAATATGGCAATTCAGGTGGATATTACTGAACAGACTTCACCTAAGGCTGTGTGTGGGCTTTTGCTTCTAGCATTAAGAGATGTAGCGGGAGGTCTTGTTAATTTTGGAAGTGGTTACAGTATCGGTAAGGGCTTCATGAATGTGGATAAAATCACTATTATTTCAAAGGACCAAAAGGAGTGCACAATTACATATTCTGATGGGAATGGTAATGTAGAAGATCCAAATGGCATAATAGATGAATGTCTTAGAGCTCTTAAAGAGGAGGTACAGTAAGATGAATTATAAGGCTGAAAGAATATCGATAGATGATGTGAAGGGAAAAATATTGTCAGGGAATTACACCTTTGCGCTTATAAATTACATAAGTGAGATGGTATTAACTGATAAGCTAGATGCTGCGTCAATTGACTGGAATGAAATTGTTGAGGCGAGATTCTTCTCTGAAAAAAATGAAATTCATATATTTGAGGATGATGAGGAAATGATAGCTGTTTATTCGCAGGATGGTGATGAGAATAATGATTATCTGATAAAAAAACTCCCTATCATGAAAAGGGGAGGTTTGTCAAAGATAGGCAAAAAGCTCGTCGCTAAGCAGTATCTTGCGTATGATGAAGATGGACAGGCGGAGATAAAATTTACTCGCCTAATTGGTGTTGAATAGGAGGGGATATGGGTATAGATCTTAGTGCTTTGAAGAAAAGTATGACAAGTAGTAAGGGAAGTAGTGGAACAGATTATAGCAACTATGATCCCTCTAAAGCAAAGAAAAATAATCGAAATTCTAATT
>DFFQ01000136.1 GCA_002371025.1 Lachnospiraceae bacterium UBA3772
GGAACAAACATAGGAAGTACATACTGCTTCTCATGCTCAGGATTCTCGTAATTCCACTCAATAAGTCCAGTCCATGACATATGATCAAGCATTTTCTGAAGCTTTTCATCTTCAAGTCCTGATAATTTCTTTAACTGTTTAAAAGTTTTTGGTTTTCTTATTCCACCGAACTTAAGTGCAAGTTCAGCTTCTTCATCTGTGCAAAGTCTTGCAACTGCCCAATATTCAGGATCATCTTTTGTGATCTTCTGAAAACCAAGCTTAATAGGAACACGGTCAGTTATCATTTTTCCTAATTTAACAACCGGCTTTCTCATTGGTTCATCAACATTTGCGCATTCTGGTCTAAGAGGATAGTGTGGATCTCCTTTTTGGCTCATATATCATTCTCCCTTTAAAGATAATTGTTTAATAAAATGCTTATAAAAAAAAATAGCATTGTGATGGTCATACCACCACAACACTATTCTAGCATAAAAGCCAAAAGCCAAGAATATACATAGCTGTTATCGACTATTTTTGTATGTTTTAAAGTTGAATTTAGACACTTTCACATTTTTGTCATATTACTTTTTAACTTTGGTATTACCAAACATATTCAACAACTGAGCATTAATTTTATGCAACTGTGAGATTTTTAAGCCATCTCTCTCTCTTTAACCAGATACGGAAAACAACTACCTTTATCACATCTATTAGTTTAACTAATCCATACAAAAGAACCGGGCCACACTTTGTATATATTCCAAGTATAAGCACCATTGGAATCATCATAAAAATTGTAAGAGTCGCATCTGTATATGTTCCCATGGCAGTATCCCCGCCAGCTCTCGCAATAGCCATCTGAGCATTCATGCATACCCATACGGGCATAAAAACTGCCATTAATATGACCATATTTTTAATTATCGCTACTGCACTTAAACTGAGTCTGCTAAATACAACTGGGATAAGCAATGTAGTTGCAAGGCCAAAAAAAGTCATAAATATACCAAAAACAAATGCCCCCGAACGAAGCCATAT
Source organism: Lachnospiraceae bacterium UBA3772 (assembly GCA_002371025.1). Lineage (GTDB taxonomy): Bacteria > Bacillota > Clostridia > Lachnospirales > Lachnospiraceae > Eubacterium_Q. Next base: position 1,024 of record DFFQ01000136.1, read on the forward strand.
ACTCTCTCTTCTAGCCTTTTCAATATCACCTTCACCTAAGGTCTTACCCAGGATAACTCCAGTTGCAGAATAAATCCCGGCAAATGAAACGAAGAACAGATTCGCTATGGCAAAACTTGATGCCATACCTGAAACTACATCTGCTCCACCTCTTCCATTATAAATTGCAGTAGTTAAAGTCTCCGATAAAACCCATACCATTTCTGAAAAAAGGATCATAAGCCCTTTCTTTAATATTTTACCGAAAAGTTTCCAGTCCACATTAAATGCTTCCTTTATCTTAAAAGCAAAATCCGGTTTCTTCTTAATATAAACAATGATAAATAAAATGACCTCTACCACTCTTGCTATTACAGTGGCTATTGCAGCCCCTTCTACTTCAAGTCTAGGCATACCTAAATTACCATAAATAAGAAGATAATTAAAAATTGTATTGGTAAGTGTTGCAACCACTGTTATATATAATGGAGTCTTTACATCTCCCATATCACGAAGGGAACTGGCAATAGAGACAGATATTGTCATAGGAATTCCCATGAAAAATACTATTCTCATATATTTTACAGCCTCATCAAGAATAAGGGCTGCCTCACTATTTCCGATCAAAAGAAGAGACATTACCTGTCGCGGAAAAATAAGGCATACTAAAACGAAGGGGATAAATGCTGCAAAACCCATGATCATCTTAAATCTAAAAGCCTGCTGCATACCTTCTTTTTCCTTAGCACCAAAAAACTGGGTTAAAAAAATTCCTCCTGTCATACAGATAGTATTAAGATATATCATAAAACAAAATAAAACCTGACCTGATACATTTACCCCGGACATAGACACGTCTCCAAGGCCTGATACCATAAAATTATCAATAAGTGAAACAAGACTTTGGATAAGCTGTTGAACCATGATAGGTACCGCAAGAGACAGAGTCGTCATATAAAATTTTCTATTACCGAATAACTTATTCTCTTTATTTTTCTCCATTTTTTCACCGCATTTCATATTTTTTCATCCAGATATCTATAATATCTGTATTTTTTCCTTTTTACAATCATCTTTGATAGGAATATAATTAGAAATTGTGTGTTAATCCTATGTAAGAATGAAAGGAAGTTGATGATATGAATAAAGATCTTACTGTTGGAAAACCCGATAAAGTTCTCTGGGCATTCTGCCTGCCATTATTTGGAAGCATTATCTTTCAACAGCTATATAATATAGCCGACAGCCTTATTGCCGGAAGATTTATCGGCGAAAATGCTCTTGCAGCGGTTGGAAACAGTTATGAGATAACCCTTATCTTTATTGCATTTGCATTTGGGTGTAATATCGGATGTTCCGTAATCACTTCCGTTTTTTATGGTGCTAAAGATCATAATAATATGAAATCTGCTATATCAACTGCCATGATAATGAGTGGTGTGATATGCATGATATTAGTGGTCTTAGGAACTGCTTTTGCCACCGAACTTCTTCATTTAATAAAAACTCCTTCTATAGTTTTTAATGATTCAAAGATATATCTTGATATTTATATATGGGGATTTCCATTTGTTCTTTTCTACAATATAGCAACAGGAATCTTCTCAGCTATGGGAGATTCCAGGACTCCATTTTATTTTCTTGCAGCATCTTCTGTATCAAACATCTTAATGGATATCTGGTTTGTTACAGGTTTTAATATGGGCGTTGCAGGAGTTGCCTGGGCAACATTTATCTGCCAGGGAATCAGCTGTTTTCTTGCTCTTATTGTAATATTTATCAGACTTAAAGCTATCCCAAACGAAGGAAAGATCCAGCTTTTCTCATTTAAACTACTGCTTAAGATAAGCAAGGTAGCAATCCCAAGTATTTTGCAGCAAAGTTTTATCTCTATTGGAAATATCATCATACAGCGCCTTATAAATGGCTTTGGTCCAGGAATCATGGCAGGTTACAGCGCCGCAATCAAGCTTAACAATTTGGTTATCACTTCCTTTACAACCCTTGGAAATGGTATCTCAAACTATGCTGCTCAAAATATCGGTGCCCGTAAATATAAACGAATCCCTGAAGGTTTTAAGGCCGGTCTTAAAATGATATGGTTACTTTCCATACCACTGATCATAATATATACAACCTTAGGAAAATATCTCCTTATATTCTTTATGGATAATCCTTCTTTCGAAGCTCAGCATTCAGGAGTGATCTTCCTTAGAATAGTGGCTCCATTTTATCTCATTATATCAGCAAAGCTTGTAGCCGACGGTTTTCTCCGCGGTTCAGCCATGATGGGAAAATTTATGTGTTCAACCTTTACAGATCTTATACTCAGAGTGGTACTTGCCATAATTCTTTCCCATACAGCACTAAAATCCACTGGAATATGGTGTGCCTGGCCTATAGGATGGACGATAGCTGCTGGAATGTCAGTTTATTTTTATACAACAGGGCCTTGGGATGGCCTTAGCAAAAAAAGAAATAGATTAAATGGCCAGTAGCTAATAAAATGAAATAGTTTAAATGGCCTAAGCCCAAAAAAGGAAAGGTACGAGCGCACTAAGAATGTGCTTTCGTGCCTTTCCTTTTTTGATGTTATGGCCATGGAACTGTATTGACTTTTTGGTATGATTTTTTTTAGCTATGGCCATGGAACTATATTGATCTTTTGGTATGATTTTTTTTAGCTATGGCCATGGTAATGTATTGGTTTTATGACTTTTCTTTTTTAGCTATGGCCATGGTAATGTATTGTTTTTATGACTTTCTTTTTTGTTATGCAAATATTGTCATAGAAATATACTTATCGGGAACCTTTCATCATACAAAATTATACATATAAATATCCTCTTGTTCTGCTTAGATATCAGGAAGTACAAGCACATCATCAGGAATAAACACGAATGTTACGGGTGTACAATTTAACTGATTTTTACGTACACCAATCAGCGTATAATCTTTCGCTATATAGCACATTTCATCATGGGCTACCTTTATTCCATTAGAATCAACACAATTTACGATAGCACGATAGGCTATGTATTTGTGGCCGGAAATGACCTTAAGGTTGCAAATTGTTTTGGCTATTAAGTATGCAAATATCGATAATATAAATGGTGATACAAAATATAATATGAGTGTAACACAACTAGCTGCATTTCTGGCTTTATAAAGTCTGTACGAATCATTTGCCAAAACTCCCTTTATGTTATCGGAGTGAAGCAACTTATACTGAATTGGACCAAAACGTACAAGCAAAAACAGACAAAGTGCTATAAAGATAGTTCCACGAAGCAGCCAACAAAGAACAGCACAAAACATCTTCCTCTCAAATGGCAGCGGTGTTTCTACTAAATAGTAATCCTCGGTTTCTTTGCTTTTGGCAAGAGTTGAGTTATAGAAAGCATTTTCCCAATCCTTCATATCATTACGCACACTTGAAACAGCAATCGGTGTAATAGCTATATTATCAAGAACAAATAACAGCAAGCCAACGATAATGAGTGCAGTATCCTTCGAATCGAATCCAATATCTGTGAGTGCAAAAGCCGGCATCATCACGATAAGTGCAATTACGATTTTAATGCCCAGGCTTTTTTTTGTTTTAAGACCCGTTTTCATTCAATCTCTCCCAAATAAAATGAATAGTAGAAAAAAGTGTAGCATAATTGTATACCAATTCTACCATAATTCTTGACGAAATCAATGGGATTAGGTATAGTCAAAAACGAGCTGGACAACGGTAATCATACCGCCATACAGCTCGTCAATTATCTTAGGATATCTTATTTACAGAAAAACTTTCACTCTTGTTATGGCCATGGAAATGTATTGTTTTTATGTCTTTCCTTTTTGTTATGGCCAATTTTATAACTCTACTATTCTGCTAGCGTATTTGAGGATTTCTTCATCGTGAGTTACCATTACTATGGTTGTGCCTTCTTTGTTTAACCTTTCAAATAGTTTCATAACTATTTCCTTATTTCCTGCGTCAAGGCTTCCTGTTGGTTCGTCTGCCAGCAGTAATTTACATTTCTTAAGGAATACTCTTGCTATAGCAACTCTCTGCTGTTCTCCACCACTAAGAGTATATACTTTACTTTTTAATATATTTTTATCCAGTCCAACTTTCGTTAAAACCTCTTCAATATCCTTTTCGGTAACATCCGTGAAATGTGATGCAATATTTAAGTTATACTGAACTGTCTTATCCTCTACCAGGCCATAGTTCTGAAAAACGTAAGTCATTTCAGTTCTTAGCAACTTTCTTCCACTTGGCTTTCTGATATCAGGATTTTTCTTATCAAACAGATAAAGATCTCCTTTATCAGCTTTTTCTATCATTCCCATGATATTTAGCAATGTAGTCTTTCCTTTTCCACTTTCTCCACAGATTGCTACAAATTCTCCTTCTTCAACGGAAAGATTATAATCTTTAAAAATCATATGGTGGCCATATGACTTTGTAATATTTTCTAAATTAATAACGCTCATAATTAGTATATTTTTCCCCTCTTCTATTTAATTGCTTCCAGCTTTGCTAAATTCTTCTTTTTAACGATGCGATTCGACATCAGTATAAATAGCAGAATATCCACAACAATAGCAGATAACGCAATCCATATATTAATGTTCCATCTAATACTTGCAAGGATTAGAACAGGTACCTGATATGCAAGCAAAAAAATATGTAACCAGAATATATTAATAAAAGAATATCCTTCTCTAATCTTTATGATAATCTCTCTCGTATGGTTATTGATCAAAAGACTTATTGCATAAAAAAGCAATATCAGATAAGAGATGATATATATGATTGAGTTTGTGATCAGACCAATGCTGTATTTTATATTTCCATATAATCCTTCATAAAAAATCTGAGAAACCGCTGAGGCCTCAAACATATTTGGTGTCAGATCATACTTATTAACGCTGTCATAAATCTGTTCATAAGCAGATAATTCACTATCTTTATCATATGTAAAATAAGTCCATCCCATCATTTCTGTTACAGAACCTTCTTCTTCCGCTTCCGGATCTGTAATCATCCTTTGTCTATACCAATCTGGATTTATTATTTCCAAGAATAATCTTTGTTCTTTTCCATCACTTTTTCTTGATATGGTCGGATTATATGCATAAAATTCACAATCGCTGTCATAATATATAAAATTAGCATCTATATTTAAATACTTCTTAAACTGTTTTTTTGCCACAGTAAAATCATATCCCTCAGGAACAAGATAATTATTCTTTTTCAAATCAATCATATCCGGAGTTAATCTTCTTCCATCTAGGAGGTAAATATCATTAATATTTAAATAACCTATACTTACTCTACCAAATTCAGCATGATTTTTTTTCTCTTCCAAATAATCTCTGTATAGTTCTGGTCCAAGCCTCTCCCTCATTTCTTCATCCGAGGGTTGTAAATCTAAATAATCTAAATTAGGCAGTTCCATAACAAATACTTCATCTGTATTTTCAAGAAAATCCAAGTATTTCTCCGCAATATATTTTTCATTACTTTCAGTATCTCTTGATCCATCTGAAAACTGCAGATCTGCAATTCCATCAAACATTTTCTTTGAATTAGAATACATCTCTATATCCTTAAATAATTCTTTCATCTGAATTGTTATCTGAGATAAATTAATACATATGATTACTAATGCCATCAATTTTAAAAAAGCACTTGCACCAATCAACAATCTGTTTAAATTCTTTCCCTTTATATCGAGAACCCCTACAATATTGTAAACATATATAACTGCCAAAGAAAAAATCACAAAAAAAATACCATATAACAGAATATAATATTTTCCATTTTTAAGAAAAAATACTCCCGCTGTGCCCAGATTATATATCGATGATAAAAAAACAGTTATACATAAACATTCTATACCTATGATCATTATAGATGGAAGCATTAATTCCCTATACTCCATTCTTAATATATCAAAAGAAGAATATCCTTGTGTCTTACAGATTGAATATTCTGAATTTCTTGAAAAAGAATAAATGACCACTGATAAAAGGAAAAACAATGTCATTACAACTAACAATATCTTTAAATTAATACTCTCATCGTATACCACTCCACCTTGTCGATTTGACTCTTCATATGCCATTTTAGTTAATAACTGCCTATATATTGTCTTATACTTTGACGGAATCCAAATTGATACTGTAGAGAGATTTATGTCCTTTATCTCTGATATTTTTTCAAAGGGAACTAATCTTTCCGTATAAGTCTCATAAAAAATACCATATATTGTTTTTTCTTTCTGCTGAGGTTTTGTAGAGTATATTGTTCCGTCTTTTAATTCTCCTCCCTGCAAACACATCTGCCATGACTCAGGGTTTTTATATATATAATAATAATTCTTCTCACCCTTTTCATTATAATATTCAAAGAGCAAATCTATATTATATCTATTGGCTGTTTCATATATCTGATCTAAAGCCTCTTTATTTGATTTAGAATTTGGTTTTAAAAATGTTAATTTAGTCTTTCCTTTAGTAAGACTCTCCTCTGACTGAACAGAAAAAGAAGACATCAGAATAGATGTCATAATTAATATATTTAATATCAAAAGTCCGAATACTATAGTCTTTTTTTTCATACCTGCTACCTTATTATATTTAATAAATAATTGGAAAAGTTTAGAATTCTTACCCTCAACCTATAAAACCTTCCCCCGCTAGTGTTCATTAGTTTCATTAATTATCGACTTGCAGAACACATTCTAATAATATTATAGTTTCCTATCATCAAAAGTCAATTGCAAAATTTAAAAAAGCACGATCTTATTTTTTCATGTCAGAATTTTATTATTTAACAAACACTTGAGAAATGGCCATCTGTCCAAAAAAAAGATGGACCTCCGGTAGTTTGGCCTAGGCCCAAAAAAGGAAAGGTCCGAGTGCACTAAGGATGTGCTTTCGGTCCTTTCCTTTTTTGATGCTATGGCCATGGAGCGGTATTTTATGAATTTGTTGTTTTGATGCTATGGCCACAGGACGGTGTGTTTTAGTATCCCCCTCGGGTTAATCTTCTTTCCCACTCATATTTTGTAAGGGGTTTATCGAATAAGAAGCCCTGTACTTTGTAACATCCTAGTTTTCTTAGGAATTCTACCTGAGCTTCTGTTTCAACTCCTTCGGTTATTACATCTATTCCCAGTTTTTTTGCCATGGTCATGATGCTCTGGATTATTATCTCATCATTTTTTCCCAATCTCTCATAGTTTATAAAGCTTCTATCAATCTTAATCTCAGATATTGGAAAATCTCTTAAGATGGATAATGAACTATAACCAGTTCCAAAATCATCAATGCTGGTATTGATTCCTCCAAGGCAGAGTTCAGTCATAAATTCAAATAACTGTTTTTGTTCCGTTTCATCTACTGTTTCAGTTACTTCGATCATGATCTTTCCGGGATCTATTCCTGCCTGTTCAATGGTAGATAATATCATATTGGCAGTATCCTTCGGAGTTCTTTCCTCATCGCAAATGTCTCTTCTGGAAAAATTTACTGAAACAGGAACAGTATCATTTCCTAAGTCCTGCCATGCTTTTATATCTGCACATACCTTTTTTAGCATATAAAGATCCAGTTCTAATGAATGTCCATTTTTTTCCAGTATTGAGATAAACTTTGCAGGAAGAAGGACGTTATTATCTCTATTCCATCTGGCAAGAGCCTCGGCGCCTATTATCTCATTGGTTCTTATATCTACCTTAGGCTGATAATATACTTCAATGGCACCATTCTTTAATGCATCAGCAAATTCCTGCATAAGCATCTTATTTAAGATGATCTGTTTATGCATCTCCGGATTAATTATAACAACATCTTTTCTCTGTGCTCTCGCAACTGATAAGGCTGCAGAACAAGCAGTCATTATCTCTTCCGGCTGTTCAAATTCATCTATAGGATATAAACCTACGGTTGAATAAACCCTTACTTTTTCCTCAAAAGGCCCTCTATAAGCACTGATCTGAAGAGAAGATATAAAATCTAAGAATTCTCTTCTCCTGTCTTTATATATAAGAGCCGCAAAATTGTCTCCTCCAAAATGTGAAAACACTTCACCTTTTACCAATTCTTTCGTGACTTTATCTGCATATCTCTTAACGCAGTTATCGCCTTCAATACGGCCAAATTTGCGATTGATTATTCCAAATCCACGTAAATTGATAAAATAAGAATCAAATCTAATTATGTCTCCATTGTTTAGTTTATTACCTATCTCATTTATAAATCCTCCTGAATTTGGAAGACCTGTAAGATAGTTTGTAAGACTTGTCATCTTAAGTTTAGAAACAAGTCTGTTTCTTGCACCATGAAGCATGATTATATCTATTATGGCATTAAGGTCTGATCTTTCACTGTGAGTAAATGAATCTTCTCCTTTTATAACATAACCTTTAAATACCACCATCCCGCCTTCTTCCATATGGATCTCTCTAACATAATCGCTTTCAGGTGATACCTCTTCATCGGTGAGATATACAGTTTTTTCCATCATCTCACCCATAGGAGTATATTTACTAACAGGCTGATAAAGTGTTACTGTAAGTTTTCCAAGTCTGATAAAACTTCCAATTCCCTTTAATCCCTCGCTTACGGCACTTACGGTATCAACCGTCTTACCTAAAGCCTCTAAAAATGTATTAAATTCAGGATTTATAAGTCTTCCTTCTTTTTTTATCTTACATACATTTCTCTTAATTTTTTCTTTATCAGAATACATCGCCATATCGGCTTCATTGATCACTTCTTTAATATCTATATCCTTATTATCAAAGCAAGATGTTCCGATAGCTAAACTTAAAGGATTATTTCTTATTCTGAATGAATTTTCAAGTTCGATTATTTCTTCTACATACTTATTAGCCTGATTCTGATCAATTCCAGGCAGGATTGATACAAATTCATCTCCTCCAGTTCTAAATAACTGGAATTCATCAGGGATTACATCTCTAAGAACTACTGCTGCCATTCTAAGTAATTCATCTCCAACAAGATGACCGAATGTATCATTTGTTTCCTTCAGATAATTACAGTCTGCAACTATAAAACTAACAGGAAGAATATCTCCATTAGCTAATTCTTCTACATAAAGGTCAAAAGCCCTTCTATTTTTTAAACCTGTAAGAGAGTCAAATAATGATTCCTTCTCCAGACTTATCCTGATATTTTCTTCCTCTGTTACATCATAAATAAGCCCAACAATTCCGACTACATTTCCTTTATCGTCATGGATAGGCTCTTTTATTACCTTAAAATATTCCTGCTTATTGTCCAGATTGATATTTATCACATAGCTTGTGCCCTTATCGCTTTCAACTACTCTTTTGTCACTTTCCATGGCAATAAGTGCATTTTCTTTATCTTTTCTTACTTCAAGATCAGTCTTTCCTGCAATAGACCAATGTCCATCATTATCTCCCATATTAAGATGATGCCAATACTGAGTTGCAAACAGGTATCTTCCCTCTTTGTCCTTAATATAGATATTGGATGGAAGAAGTTTTAATATACCCTCTAATTTACTTAAAGGATTTCCACCTAATTCATCAATCTCATATGCTAATTTTTTAAGCTCATCTTCATTAATCTCACCCATATCAAACCTCCCCTTATATAGTGCATCATTTTTTTGTTTATTCTGTGTCCAAAAAAAGAGCGAAAATAATTTCGCCCTTTTTTACTAAAAATATTTAATTAATTCTTTCTAAGTAATGCGCACTGATAACCACTTAGTGTACCGCCAAATTCTGAATCAGATAATAAATCCTTAAATCCAGCATATTCCATAACCGAAGCCTCTTTGTCCTGTGTATGGAAAATAAGAATCTCCCCAGAAGTAAGATGATATATAAGAAGATTCTTCCAGTTGTCACTTTCAGTATAAGAATATGAACCTTCAGTAATGGCATTGATCACGTGTCTAAAATATGTAAGTCTCTGGTACCAGGCATAAAGCTCCCTATCCTGTTTATTTTCATCCCAGATCATTCCACGTCTGTTATCAGGATCCTCTGCTCCGGTAAGTCCCACTTCATCCCCATAATAAAGGAATGGTGTTCCCGGAAGAAGCATTTCCATGGCTGCCGCTAAACGAAGCTTTCTCTTATCTCCATTTGCTCTATGTAAGAAACGGCTTGTATCATGGCTGTCTATAAGGTTCCAGAGTACCGGGATAACAGCACTATGATACTGTCCTAATAAGAATCCCTGCTCCGCCATGAACTCAGATGGTCTTAAAGAATTATCACATATCATTGAAGAAACACTCTTAAAGAATGCATAATTCATAACTGAGTCCCACTGATCTCCCTGAAGGAAATCAGGAGCATAATGCCATACTTCACCTACGATAAGAGCCTCAGGATTAATTGCCTTTATCTCTTTTCTAAATCTTCTCCAGAAATCATGACCTATCTCATCTCCTACATCCAGTCTCCAACCGTCAATGCCAAAATCTTTAATATAATACTTAGCTACTTCAAGCACATAATCAGCAACTTCTGGATTACTAATGTTAAGCTTTGGCATGCCTCCATGGTAAGCAAAGCTCTGATAAGAAGGTTTTCTATCAGCTGTTCCATAATCAATAGGCATAGAATCCATATAATACCAATCCCAGTATTTAGATTCTCTTCCTTTTTCGATCACATCCTTAAAGGCAAAGAAATCTGTAGCTGTATGGTTAAATACACCATCCAGCATAACTCTCATATTCAACTCATGAGCCTTATCTATCAGCTGATGAAGATCCTCTGCAGTTCCAAGAGATGGATCTACTGTATAATAATCAATAGTGTCATATTTATGAGATGAATCAGACTTAAAGATAGGTGTCATATATATAACATCGACACCCATCCCTTTTATATGATCAAGATGATTGATTATACCTTTAAGATTACCCTTAAGATCTGCCTTCCAGTCAATAGGTTCCTGATACCATACTTCATCAGGTATATCTTCTGTTGTTGCAAATCTTGTAGGAAAGATCTGATAAACAACTGCATTCTTTGCCCAGGAAGGAATAAAAAAAATATCTTCTCTTCTGGAAAGAAGCGGACAGTCAAACATTGATTCAACTCCCCAAGGCTCGCATGAGAAAAATCTTGAATCACCAAACCATATACGGGCACCTGCTGAATCTATAAGTTCAAAGAAATATCTAAGACAAAGAGTCTCAGGATTACCTGAATTTTCAGTTCCCGGTCTCTCCATTATATCTATGTCCGCCATATAATAATCGTGACCGAAATCACTGGCATATCTCTTCATTTCACAACAATTTCTTGTGTCATATTTTTCTACCGGTATATATTTATCTCTGGTATGAAGATATATAGCACTGATATCCCCCTTACCTGTTGATAATCTAATCCTAAGTTTTCCATTTTCAAGAAAAAAGCAGTCTCTTTGATCTGCGTAATGTGATATTCCTGCGTAATTCATGTCTGTCTCCTTATATCCTAAACCCGGAATCTTCTCTTTATTTCATTTGAAATCATGCGGCCACCAAAAAGAATGGTTCCTAACAACACAATACCCGTGAATAGCACAGCAATAAGCTGCAGCAGGGTGCTGCCAAATCTCATATGTTTGTTCAAACCAACTATAGCATCTATTATACTAAGAATAAAGGTGACAATTTCCGTCATTATATAATTCTGCCATCCATCAATAGCAATGATCATAAACACTATAGCCATTACATCTGCAGCAACAAATGTTATCGGAAGGGCATAAGACACCGACCAGCCCTGCCATCCTACCAGAAGATCAGTAAGCACCAGAACTATTCCCGTTGCAAACATCTGTCCTTGTAAAAGACGCTGAATGCTTTTTCTTTTTTGAAATGAATAGGTTATGACAAAGCATCCATATGTAAGTTCCAGTCCTACAAGAAGTGACCAGTATACTCCATTAAAAGTTACATAGTTAATGATTATCACTGTAGTTTCAGCAATGATAGAAAGGAATATTATTATCCTTATAAGTAACTGCATCTTCTTTAATGATTCACTGACATCAGGATATGTAAGGGATCTTGATTCCTTCTCATGAGCATTTTCAAGAACTCCATGACATAAAGGACACTCGATGGCATCATCTTTTATTTCAATATTACATCTCACACATCTTCTACTCATAATATACTCCATTCGTTTCGATAGAAACATTTACTCCATCACTTGAAAGAGTTCTAAAGAACCATTTCTGTATTTCTGATTCCTGAATACATGCACTGAAAGTAAGGGTAAGCATATCACCATATGAAAAAACAGTTATCTTCATATTCTGTCCCTTTGACATTGAAAGGATTGCCTGGAATCTTTCAATATACTGTGAATAAGGATCAGAAGTCTTTATGATACCAAGGTTAGTAACTGTCGATGTATTTGCTTTAGCTGACGCATTGTAAACAAATCTCATGGCAATCTTCTTAATAAAAAGAGGGATCGCTCTAAGTACAAGATTCTTCTCATTAGATACATTATATGAGAATAATTTTTCAAGATTTTCTTTATTTATCTGCTTTTCCAAGCTTTCCTTAACCTTTTCTACTACTTCTTCAAAGGTATAATGGTCCTTATCAGGATAGAATTCTGATGTGACCACAACAAAGAAATTCTTATTTGTATCCGAGTTAAAATAAGGCCTTAAGTTAACCGGAACACATATAGATATCGGTTTTTTTGACTCTGCTCCATTAAGATAACCGTTATATATAGCCCAGGTATAAGCCGCAACAATATAAGTATTGATAGTCACATTATATTTCTTTGCTGCTGCCTTGATATCCTTTATAGGCATAACTCCATGTATAATGGCAAACTGATTTATAGGCAGTTTCTCCCCTTTTATTATCACTGCCTTCTTAGTCTTATAAGTCTTCTTTTCCTTACGCTTATAATTTCTAACATAACTATCCTGAGTATCAAGGGAAGTCTCTGGGGCAAGTGCATTTCTCACCTGACTTGAAAGCTCAGGATGAGCATTTCTTATATATTGATATGTTATCTCTTTAAGGAAATTAATGGCACCATTTCCATCTGTAAGTGCATGGAACACCTCAAGATTTATCCTGTTCTTATAATAAGAAACTCTGAAGAGATAGTTATGGTTACTATAAGGATTGATATACATACACGGATATGTATATTCTTCTTTTACCACCGGTGCCTTAGCTTTATTTTCTTCAAAATAATACCAGAAGATCCCTTTCTTCATGGTTGATTTAAACACATCAAAATAAGGCAGAACTGTCTCCAATGCTTCCTGCAATAGTTCTCCCTTTATCTCTTCTTTTAAAATTACTGAAATCCTATATACATTACTCATTCCCTCTCTTGCGATCACAGGGAAGAGGTTCGCTGTATTATCCAGCTTAGCCCATTTCAGATTTTTATCACGTTTCATTATGTCATAATCTTCCTTATTACTGATCTTTGTTTTTATTCTTCTTAAATATCAAGAATTTACTTAATAAATAATTAGTGATAAGGATAAGGATCTGAACCAATAACTTTGCCACCTTATGATCCATACCTACCACATTAACGAAAAATAGCATAAAGATTATATCCAGCAAAAGACTTCCTAGTCTTGCGATATAAAATTTTGCCATTTCCTTCGGAATATTCTCCTCTTTACTTCTAAAAACAACGTATCTATTAATAAAATATGCAAATGTAACTGCAAGTATCCAGGAGATAACATTTGCAATGCTTAATTCTATATTTTTCTTTGGATCAAGAAAAAATAATGTTAATAAAAAGAAAGATCCCAGACTGATAACCGTTGTCATAGCCCCGGCAATTATATAGGTTATAAGTTCCCTATATTTAACTGCAAGACTCTTAATCTTATCTATCATTTACACTACCACTTAATTTTCTTTATTATCTTTACTTATTTTTTCTCTGATCACATATACAGGTCTGTTCTTTATCTCAACTGTATTTTTAGCTGTATAAATACCTAAAACTCCAAGATTTATAAGAAGTATTCCAAAAAGCAAAAGCATAAATACTAAAATGATCCACAGGTCTGCCACTTGTTTTTCTGCAAGCCTAAGTATCAGTAAAACTATAAATGTTATAAAGCTGATAGAACTTATTATCATTCCGCTTTTAAATGGCCACAGCAGCGGTGACGTTGAATAATCTGTGATCCCGCCAAAGGCATATTTAAATAACTTGCTTATATTCCATTTGGATTTTCCTTTTTTTCTTTCTTCAACTGTATAAGGCATAAGATATGTATTATATCCTACCCATGCAAATAACCCCTTGGAGAATCTGCTTTTCTCCTGAAGTGATATCACTGCATCCTTTACAGTTGATCTAAAGCACCTGAAATCGCTGGCTGCGGCAGGTATCTCAATCTCTGTCATCTTCTTGATACCTGAATAGAATCCAGCCTTTAAGATTTTCATAATAAAACTTTCTTTACGTTTCTTCTGGTAGCAGGCAACTTCATCATAATCTTTGTTCTGCTTAAGAAATTCCATCATTTCAAGTACATATTTAGGATGCTGCTGAAGATCCGCATCGATAAGTGCTGTATATTCTCCAGTTGCTTCTCTAAGTCCTGCAAGGATTGCTGCCTCTTTACCAAAATTTCTTGAAAAATCAACGGCTTTAATATCCATGCCATTGTTTTTCTTTATTAACTTCTTTATCTCATCATAAGTATTATCTGTAGAGCCATCATTAACAAAGATGATCTCTAAATCTTCTTTCATGGATTTAAATACATCCATAACCGCTTCATAGAATAAAGAGATATTCTCCTCTTCATTAAAGCATGGCACTACTAAAGATAATACCTTGGTCAATTGCTTCATAAACCGCCCTGTCCATTATTTCAAAATTTAAAGCTTTAAGTCATTTAAAAACTTAAAAGCACTATTTCCGATTATAGAATAAATGGACCATTTAGTAAACCCCGCGAATGCTTATTAAAGTTCAGCTTATTAAAGTTCAGGTTTCGTTAGGCTCCAGGTTTCATTAAGGTCTCTGTCCCGGACCTCCCATCTGACCCGGGTCACCCATCTGACCTTGACCGCCCATCTGTCTTCCACCGCCCATCTGATCTTCCGGCATCGTGGTTACAACTTCTCCATTAATAGTTACTGTTCCACCATTAATAGTTCCGCTTCCATCGTGATCGAAAGAAGAAGTTGGTGCTGTAATAGTTATCACTCCATCATTAACTACGATATCACCATTGGCATCTACTGCATCTGTATCTCCGGCTCCCATTGTAATAGTGGTATTTCCGCCATTGAATGTGATAAGCGGGCTTATGGCATTACTCTTATGAGCTGCATTGATTCCATCATCACTGGCATTAATTGTTATATTTCCATCATTTATCTCAACCTGTGTCGCTTCTATTCCTTCAGCCGCATCTACAGTTATATCTCCACCGCTGATAACTACGGTTGTTGTGGCGTGTAATCCGTCATCTCCAGCCTTGATATTAAATGTGCCACCTGTGATTTCTATATTTCCAACAGAATCATCATCATTACACTCAGCATGAAGTCCGTCATCTTTTGCATTGATCGTAAATGATCCATCTTCTACTTCTATTGAATTATTTGCTCTTACAGCATTTTTACTTGATGTGATCTTATATTCTCCACCTTCAAATTTAATATCATCTTTTCCAGTTATAGTATTAAGTGACTCTGTCTCAGAAGAATCTAATGTAAGGCACGCCTCTCCATCAAATTTAATATCATCTTTTGCGTAAATAACTGCATCAGGTGTTGTATCTCCATCATCTTCTATAGTTCCAGTAACTTTAAGACTAGAAGCAGTTTTTGTTGTGATGGTAGTTTTAGCAGCTGACACAACATATATACAAGGTTTATTGGTATTTACAATACTAACTCCATCCAATACGATATTTACCTTTGCATTTTCCTTATCAGCCTCAATTCTTATAGTACAATTCTTTACACTGCCTGTAATATAATAAGTTCCCTCTTCTGTTATAGTTATATCTTTTTCATCGCTAAGAGTGATGTTAGATGTTAATTCATTTGTATCAGCACTGTTAGTAGTATCAGCTGACATATCAGTTGCCTTTACTTCCTCTTTCTTTTCAGTAACTGCTTCTGTTGTAACTGAAGTTGATGTTTCAGTAGATACGTTATCAGATCCACCAGTAGAACCACAGGCTGCAAGTGAAGCAGCAAGCAGAATTCCGATTCCTGATGCAATAATTCTTTTCCTAAAAACTAAATATTTATTCATAATTATCCTCCCTTTAATATCTCTGTTGTTTTTTTATGTGTTTCTATGATAGAGATAATAAAGGTGAAACCTTAAATTATACTTAATTATTTTTTATTTTAAAAATTCATTTCTCTTTATTTAAAATTTCTTCAAATTGCTTTGAATCTACCGGCTTATAAAATAAGTAACCCTGTATCATGTCACATTCCGCATCCAAAAGGAACTCTCTTTGTAACTCCGTCTCGACTCCTTCAGCAACTACATCAGCTCCAAGGGCATGAGCCATGCCTATGGTAGTTCTTATTATAGCTTCCGCTGCCTTACTTACACCTATCTTTTTTACAAATCCCATATCAAGCTTAATGGTATCAAACTCAAATGTCTCTAATGTAGAAAGAGATGACATTCCACTTCCATAATCATCAAGTAATACCTTAATGCCAAGTTTCTTTAATTTATTAAGATAATAAAGGGCTTCTTTTTCAAGTACTGCATATGCTGACTCAGTAACTTCAACCTTAATAAGCTTATCAATATCTTTAATACTGGCTATTTTATTAATTGTTTCATCCATAAGCAAAGGATCATAAAAATCCATTCTTGAAAGATTTACAGCACATGGAACTGTTACAAGTCCTTTATTTCTTCTCTCAATCCCAAGGCTTGCAACCGCATCCATCATATATCTTGTGATCTTTGATATCTCACCATTTTCTTCAAATGTTGTGATAAAAAAAGAAGGCGGAAGCATTCCCATACTGTGATGCTTCCATCTTACAAGAGCCTCAGCACTTACTATCTCTTTAGTAAGAGTATCCACTATCGGCTGATAATATGGAATGATATCTTTATTCCTAATTCCATCTGAAAGATCCTGAATAAGAATATGTCTCATGTCATACTCTGTTATCATTTCCCCATCATAAACCCTGATGTTTTCATTCAAAGCTTCATTTATCTTATTCTCAGCCAGCTTTGCACAATCTAACATATGAGTTACAGAGACATCTGGATTCTCTATCGGATAAACACCAAGTCTTATATGAAATACATATTGTTTATATTTTTCTTTATAGATCTGTCTGCAGACTTTTTTAAGATTTTCTTTTTCCAAGTATCTATTTTCAACCACAAGGGCATAATGATCTGCGTCCAGATGGCCTATAAGTAAAGGTTTTAATCCATTTCTAAGAGCATCTCTTTCCTGAAATATTATAAGATCTCCCTTTTTTTCGCCAAAAAGATTATTTATAGCCTTAAAATTCAAAATGTTTGTAAAACAAAGAGAATAATTGTTAGTACTTCCTATGGAAGGAAGAGCATTTTTTAAAGTTCTTATAAATCCTATCCTTGAATAGATATCTGTCATCCAGTCATGGTCAAGAGTAAATGCAATATCAACAATGATACACATTAATTCACCCTTACACACAGTCCTGAATATTCTTACATTTTCAGCTCTTGTTCCCTCTTCTGTATCTACATGAAATGTAGCAACAAATATCCCCGTCTTTTCAATTTCCTGAATTACAAGATCCAGTGCAGTTCCATCATCCATAGCCTTTCTTTCTTCATCAACTATCATACCTGCAACTGCATCCAGAAATCCCCGGTAAGTCCTTACTCTAAGATCATCAAAGCCTTTTTTCTTAAAGAAATCACTGTAATGGATAAAATCGATCTTATCATTTTCTATATCCACCTTAAAAACCGCATCATAGCCTACATTTGATATGACCTTCCACTCATCTGCTTTTATCATTCTGTCAAAGGTATGAACCATTCCAGTCTTTATAGGATATATCTTTCCATCAAAAAGAACTTCTGCCTCTCCAAAAAGCTGAGTCTCTCCATCTTTTATCATAAAATAACTTCCATCCGGAAGCAGATAAAGTTTTCTTTCATAGGAAAAAGGGATAAATATATCATTCATCATATGTTTTCCATCAAGAATAACCTCTTTTAGATACCCGCTGTGAGGAATGATATTTATATCTGTAAGGCCGAGTCCCTCAGTAAAATATATAAAATCTTTATCTATAGCTTCCCCTTTTTCTTCAGGGATAAGAAAAACACTGCTTGCTGCATTTACGGAACCCGCACTAAGTCCTATAAAAATCCCGTTAAATTCCTTTAAAGCTTCTTTTAATCCTGTTTCTTTAATGAATTTATTCTCAGTTGGGCAATGTCCACCTGAAAGATAGATAACATCTGCCCAGTGGATCATTTTTTTAATATCCTCATTATTTCTATGATCATAGATATTTACATTTTCTATAGAAAATCCCGCCAAAGAAAAGCCATCCATTATTCTTTTCTTCTTAAAATCATTTTCAGGGAAATCCTCTGGATCGCTGGCAATTATAAGAATATTGGAATTATCCTTCCAGTATTTTTTCAGATTATAAATAAAGTCGTTACTATCCATAAGCGGACTTGGAATATAACTTTCTTTATCTGTATTTACGATAAAACTACTTGTAAGAAATGTTATCATATGCTTTTTTCCCCATTAGTACCAACCAATCAGCTACTTTTAATTTTACCACCACGGCAATGCACAATGTTAATAATTCACAGTTTATTTAAAATTTTATTAAGAAAAATTTAAGTTGGTAAAACGGTCGATTTATGATATCTTATTCATTGGAATTTTTTCTTAAATTCTAAACTATTTTATGAGGTGAAACTGTTGAGTAAATGTAATAAGTTTACTGTTCTTCGTGCGCGCATTAAGAGCGGTAGCGTATCAAAAATGTGGAATTTTGCAAAAGTGATCCACAAAGAAAAGGGATATCCAACCTTTTTTATCTTTTTAGATATGGGCTTTTGTATTATAAAATATGGCATTGGTTATCAGGAATACCGTGGATATAATTTTGATGGCAAGAGCCCACGTCTCCGCCGTACTTTTATGACTATGAATCATAATATTGCTCTTACAAGAGAGCTTAATCAGAAGGATAAAAATCCTATTCTTAAAGATAAACTCTTATTCATGGAAACATATAAAGATTTTATCGGCCGCGAATTCTTAGATCTTCGTAAAACATCCTTAGAGGACTTTGAATCATTTGTAAATCGCCATGAATATATCATCGCTAAACCATTTGATAATTTCGGCGGGCTTGGAATAAGAAAATATACTAAAGATGAGATCACTAACGGAGGGGCTTCTAATATTAAAGCCGTTTATGATGATCTTTTAAAGAACAATGTTGTAGACATTGAAGAAGGAATCACTCAGCATCCTGAGATGTCACGCCTTTATCCATATAGTATCAATACTTTAAGAATTGCTACTATAAGAGGTGAAAATGGACCTGACTTCTTCTATGCCATCCTTAGAATGGGTGTCAATAAGAGTTTCCTTGATAATGCCACTTCAGGAGGCATTTACACTTCTGTAGATAAAGATGGTACTATAAGATTCGATGCTTACGCTGAAAAGAAGGGTATATATTACGATAAACACCCTGATACAGGCGTTGTATTTAAAGAGTTTAAGGTTCCGATGATGAAGGAAGCTATTGAACTTACTAAGAAAGCTGCACTTTTAGTTCCTGAACTTGGTTATATCGGATGGGACGTTGCCATCTCCGATAAGGGACCTGTCATCGTAGAAGGAAATGACATTCCTGGTTATGATATGCCACAGAACGCTGCATGGCATCCAGACGGAAAAGGAATTCTTCCTGATATTGAAAAAATCCTCGGACATAAATGTCCAAAATTATAAAGTAAGTTAACATAAAAATGGACCACAGCCCCCGGGACTGTGGTCCATTTTTATGTTAACTAAACTTTACTCCCCTAACTGGCTTAAATTATCTAATCCTTTTGTCATAGACTTTTTATATATCCATATATCTGCTATAACAAAAACAATTAAAACTATTAAAGCAGTAAGCCAGGTACTTAGTCCGCATCTTATCATTAAATACATTGAAAGAAATCCCACCGCCGCAACAATTATCGCTATTGCCATAGCAAAAAATGTATTGTAGTTTTCCCTTAAGGAAGAAAGTGCATCTTCCCATTCCAGCTTAGGATTTATTGAATCAATATACATTCCCATATAAGTTATAAAGAAAATAGCTGCAAACATAAGAAGAACTATAAGGACTGCCATCGGTATTCCAAGACCTATATAGATAAGCCCCGCCACAAAAAATGGAATCGTCCCGATAGAACTAAAGAATAGACTTACTAAAGCTTTTGCATTCCACTGAGTCTTAAAATCTACCGGAATATATTTTATAAATTCAATCCCCTGCCCCTCTCTTGAAAATGAGTTAGATCCCAGTGAATTCATAGCTGTCATTATAACTGCCACTAAAAAACCAGCATAAAGAATTATAGCATCCATAGAGACTACTCCAGTCTTATGCCCCATCTTATAGCTTTCAAGAGATACTATGGATATGTCGATATTTCTTAACTTTATTATTATAAATACAAATATCGGCCAGATAAATGTAGCCATTATGCAGTTTGTAAAATACACCTGAGTCCTTACAAGACCTTTTACTTCTTTAAAAAACAACGTTGCAAGTCGGGTCTTTTCTTTAAATACTTTCCTATCTTTCTTTATCTTTTCTTCTAATGCAGCTTCCTTCTTTCCTGAGCCTTCCCCCATTACAGAAACTGACTTAATATAATATCTCTCAGCAATAAGAAGGAAAAGTACGACAAGTCCCAGTGAAATCGCCGTATAGCCTAAGAAATAAAGGAAATTTCCAGTCTTTAGATATTTTCCAAAAAGGATTATCTGTGGAAAGAGGATCTTCATCATCTTAATAAATGCTACGTCTCCCTTAGAAGCATTTAGAATAAATTCCTCAATATCAATACTGGAAATGGATAAAATTGCCTCTATCATCACCACAAAGACTAAAAACATAAAGATAAGTGAAATTCGTCTCACCTGATCTTTATTCTTTATAACCTTTGTAAAGTTCATCATAAGTATTCCTATTATGGCACAGGCCGCCATTGGAGCAAGTGAAAGGAAAAGCCCTCCAATGATCGCTATTATCCACTCAAAAATATTTAAGCCTACCGCAAGGCCATAACCTGTGATACCTGCTATAACAAGCAGGCACTGCATTACACTTTCACCGATAAAAACCGCTGTAAATCTTGCTCCCGCTATCTCCCATGAATGCAAAGGAAGCGGCAGAAGCTTTTCAATATCCGCCGAAAAATAAAGCTCGCTGAAGATTACATTTACGCCAAAGATCACTGTAAATATAGAAATAAAACAGAGCATAAGGGTTATCATAAAACTCTTATCTCCATTTTCCATAAGACTCTTTGTAGCAAGAAAAGTGAAAATGCCACTGACCACTACCACTGGTATCATTACAAATACAATGGCAAAAATACTTAAGGCGATATTTTTAATCTTTCGCCCTTTATCTTTAGGATCATCCATGGCATTGGATTTCAGCATTGTTTTGGTCAGCAGCCTGTATTTTGAAAAATATGACATAGCTCCTCGCCTCCTATACTGTAAGTTCCATGAATATCTCTTCTAAAGTTGCTCCCTTATGTTTATCCTTTAATTCGTCTAAAGTTCCATAATAAAGCATCTTCCCCTTATTTATAATTATTACCTTATCACAAAGTTTCTCTGCTACTTCAAGTACGTGGGTTGAAAAAAGCACGCTGTTTCCTTTATCTGCATGAGCTCTCATCATTGTCTTAAGCTTAAATGCAGCTTCCGGGTCAAGTCCCACCATAGGCTCATCCAAGATCCATACATAAGGATCATGCACAAGCGCTGCCACCACCATAGTCTTTTGCCTCATACCATGAGAATAGCCGGACATTTTCTCATTTAAAACATCCTCTATACCAAATTCCTTAGCAAAATAAATGGTCCTTTCTTTTCTTTTATCTTCCGGGACATTATAGATATCTGCCATAAAGTTGATAAATTCAAGACCTGTAAGCTTAAGATACATATCAGGGTTATCAGAGATATAACCTATGATCTCCTTCGCCTTAAGACTTTCCTTTTCCATATCGATGTCATTTATAAGAACTTTACCTGAATCAGGCTTTAGGATTCCTGTAAGCATCTTGATTGTAGTAGTCTTTCCGGCTCCATTTTTCCCAATAAAGCCAACAATCTCCCCATCATTCACTGTAAAGGAAATGTCATCCACCGCCTTAATATCTTTTGATTTATATGTTTTACTTAAGTTTTTAACTTTGATCATAAGGACTCCTTTATCTTTATTACCTGATCCACTGCCAGATGAACTATTCTGAATCTATCCCTTTCAAATATTTCCTATTCATTTTTAATAAACAATACCTTCATATAATCCATCCCCTATCTTTTGAAGAAAAACTTAAAGGATAACTCAACTTTTGTTATTCCTCCTGTTTTTTAGATGAATTCTAACATCTTCCTCTGAAATCCAGCCCTTCTCTTCTGCTGAACGAATCCCAGCATTCAATTCACACATTAACTGAATCATCGCCTCAGCTTTTTGAAAATTCCCTTCATCGTCTATAGTTCTTGAAGCATACGAAACATGACCATTGGGGGTAAAATATACAGCTGAATCATCTTTATTATTTTCAAGAACGCCTCCATATTTTTTCAAATCTATTACAGACATATTCTTTACTCCTTACAATAATGCTTTAATTATACTATAAAAAACAATCCGCTACGATTATTTATAAAATTCTTCAAAACCTCATGGATGATAACAGATATTTTTAATCTTCATTCTTTTTATTGATTTCATTAAGATAACCCGCAGTAATAATACCTGCTGGAAGAGCTACTATTGCTATTCCAAGTATAGACGAAATCATTGTAATTATCCGCCCAGCATTTGTAACCGGATAAATATCTCCATATCCCACTGTTGTTAAGGAAATGGTCGCCCAATAAATCGCATCAAAAAAACTTTCAAATGAATCCGGTTCAACATTAAAAATCACTAAAGCCGAAATAAGTATATAACTAAACGCCAAAGTGCACACAGCAAGCAATGCTTCTTTCGAATTCTTCATCACATTTATAATTATCCTTATGCTTTTTGAATATCTAAATGCCTTAAAAATCCTAAAGATTCTAAAAGTTTTTACAACACGAAATAATCTAAGAAGTTTAAAACCACTATTAAGAACAGTAATGGTTGGTAATATTGAAACCAAATCGATTATTGCCCAAAATGAAAATGGATAAATCAAAAACGAAGTTATATTTTTCTTCTTAAACTTGTAATCAGAAGTTCCCCATCTAAGCAGATAATCAATAATAAATAGTATAGTAGTCACCACATCTATATAATAAAACGCTCTATATGATTCTTTAAAAGCTAGCGGTACAATACTTACTATAATAGCAAAAAGCATTGTTATATCATAAATAAAGCTAATCCTATCATTATCCTTGGATACTTCTATGATTTCAAATATTCTTTTTCTCATGACACCCTCTATTCTAATCCACTAGGTGAAAAAACATAAGACACACTAAAAACAGCTGTTTCCCCTTTATTTCTACCACCATTTTCTACAACTTCAACCTCAAAAGTCACTTCAAATCCATTACTTATATCTTCATCTGTTACAACATACGTTGTTGAATTTTCACCTACATCTGGATTTTTATCATCTTCTGTAAATTTTGCGTAAAAAGTAATTTCATCTCCCGCAGTAACTGTCATTGAATTTGAGTATTGTTCCCCATTGATAGATATGACATGGCTCCAGTCACTCCCAATGTTAACATCATCCTTTCTACTATAACTTGTTTTTACATTCATTAACGCCTGTGAAGAATCTACTTCTATCTCAAATGAATTGTTTATATTATTATCTGACATTACACTAATCGTTGCTGTTCCTCCACCAACACCTAAGACATTTCCGTCTGAGTCCACTTTAGCAATATTCTCATCACTTGATTTCCAGCTAAAAGTCGTTTCAACATCCTCAGGTGTATATCTAATTTCTGCCTTAAATTTCTCACCTTTTATTATTTTATTCTTTACTTCTACAAATTCAATTGATTCCACTTTTTTAACTTCTTCTGTTGTAATTTCAGCTTTATTTTCTTCACTTGTAACAACTGTATTATCGTTAATACCTGTGGTATTTTCTTCGCTTGTTGCTACTATATTTTCTGTTGATGTTTCATTTTCACCTTTTTTTTCAGAGTTTACCCCCGCAATAGAAGTTCCTAACAATACTGCTGAAAAACAAATACAAATAACTGGAATAATATATGGATTTTTTGCCTTAGGAGTATTTACACCTTTTCTATTAATTCCTGCCCTAGACCATTCATTTCCGCAATCATTACAATAATAAAAAGAACGTAGTTTTTTCTCATCTGCAGAGATAGAAATATTATTTCCTCCACATT
This sequence comes from Lachnospiraceae bacterium UBA3772, assembly GCA_002371025.1. Classification (GTDB taxonomy): domain Bacteria; phylum Bacillota; class Clostridia; order Lachnospirales; family Lachnospiraceae; genus Eubacterium_Q. Next base: position 25,684 of record DFFQ01000136.1, read on the forward strand.
TAGGACACTTATGCATAATTTTCTATCCTCCTTATCACAACACTTTATCATTTTGAGGGATTACATTTATGCTGTCTGTAGTAAATCTCATATTCGTATCATCTATCTCATCACCTAAATTTTTACTTAAGTCATTGATATTATGTACTTCTTCACCTGTCTTATCATTACTGTTATTTTTCTCATCAACATCCTTGTCATAAGGCGGTTCTATGCCATTATCCGCCATATATTCATATAACACTTCCCTTGCCTCAATCGGCATTAAAAACAAGCTATTATCAAATCTTTCAAAATATTTTTTATACCTGTTCTTTTTACCTCTTTCAGTCTTTAATGACATAGCATCAAAATACACAGGATTAAATGTTCTGTTTAAATAGTCCTTAATAGCTTTAGAAAAATAAATATCTGTAACAGGCTTTAAAAACTCTGGTTCTGCAAATATTTCATTAATTGCCTGAATCTGGTAATACTTATTCTCTCGTTCTTTTAATATTTGACACAGCTCACTTACGTCCTCTCCATCAAATGCATTTGATTTGTCTTCTAATTGTGAAATATCTTGATTTAGAGTTTTTAATAGTCTTTTACTTTTAAGATAAACAGTCCATGCACTGTATTTTTTATTAGGTTCATTTTGATAGATGACCGATGCCAGTCTTTCAACCTGATCAGGATCCAACAAGGTATTCGCCTTATAATATGTATATGCGATATAAAGTGGACCTGCTATTATTGCTAGCGAAATCGCTATCGCCCCAATTGCTATTATTAAATAAAATGCTATAGCTAAACCAATTAAACCTAGGCATCCCGTAGCAGAGTTATTTTGAGATTTGCTATTTTTTGAAATTTTAGAAGAAAATGAATTAGAATATCGTAACCCCTTTATAGGTGTACGAACAGAATTAGTAACTCTTCCATGTCCAACTGTCGTATGTGCATGTTTTCCACCCACCGTAAAACTTGGACCTGATTTAGAAATATTCATACGTATGCCAGGAGCAATTTTTTTGCTCCTTCTATATCTAAAGCCCATACTTTATTAACCCCTCCTTAAAACATAATACACTCCCCTGCAAAGAGTATTATATCACATTTATTAACCCACCTTTGTTTTTTCACTTTTTTATAACAAAAAAATGTCTACAAATATTTCTACTTATAGACATCTTTTCACTATTTACTCCTATAATAACCAAGTTTTCTTTCCCTTATCCACTGCTGTTGATTGTCAAGTAAAATTGACCCACT
>DFFQ01000001.1 GCA_002371025.1 Lachnospiraceae bacterium UBA3772
GCTGGTCTTATATGAACTTCCTTAGCACCTGCATCATAAAGATACTGAGTTGTCTCACGAAGCTGTGTTCCACGTACGATTGAGTCATCAATAAGAAGAAGCTTCTTACCATTTACTAACTCATGGATTGGGATAAGCTTCATATGAGCGATCAGATTTCTCTTATCCTGATGTGTTGGCATAAATGAACGTGGCCAGGTTGGAGTATATTTAACAAATGGACGACCATAAGGAACGCCAGATTCATTTGAATATCCAATAGCATGACCGATACCTGAATCAGGTACGCCTGCAACAACATCAATATCATCTTTAGTAAAGCCGTCACGCTTAGCCATTTCAACACCACAGCGGTTTCTTACATTTTCAACTGTCTGGCCTTCATAACGTGAAGCTGGATAACCATAATAAACCCAGAGGAAAGTACATATCTTCATGTCTGTTCCTGGTTTAACTACTGTAACAACCTTCTCCGGAGTCATAACGCAGATTTCTCCAGGTCCAAGTTCCTTATAATCTGAATAGCCAAGATTAAGATAAGCAAATGATTCAAGGCTGGCACAGAATCCTTCATCCTTCTTACCAACGATAACAGGAGTTCTTCCAAACTTATCTCTTGCAAGATAAATGGCATCTGGAGTAAGGATAACGATAGTCATAGAACCATCGATTTTTTCCTGAGCATACTGGATTCCTTCAAGAATATTGTCCTTAGTATTAATAAGAGCTGCTGTAAGCTCAGTCTTATTGATATTTCCACCGCTCATTTCAAGGAAGTGAGAGCTTCCATTATCAAATAATTCATTTACTAATTCATCAGTATTATTAACTTTACCTACAGTAGTAAGAGCATATGTTCCATGATGAGAACGAACAATAAGTGGCTGTGGATCATAATCTGAAATGCATCCGATTCCGAGACTTCCTTCCATCTCGTGTATATCTGATGAGAATTTACTTCTAAATGGTGCATTCTCTATATTGTGAATAGCTCTGTTAAATCCATCTTTTCCATGTACAACAAGGCCTGCTCTTCTTGTACCAAGGTGTGAATGATAATCTGTTCCATAGAATAAATCAAACACGCAGTCCTCTTTTAACGCTGATGCAAAAAATCCACCCATTGTTAGTCTCCTTTGTATATACAGTATTTTATTAACAAAGCTACTATACATCAAAACCAATACTTTTGTCTATTAAACTTTTAAATGTAAATTATTATAAAAATATTGTATTTTTTATGCTTTTTGTGGAAACTTTTACTTTCCCAAATGTTTATTCAACAGATTTAACCGCATTCTTCATGGCACTTACATATTCTTCAAGTTTTTTTGGTGCATTTTCTTTTTCTGAAGCTACAATCTTTACCATTGCAGAACCAACGATAACTCCATCTGCAATTTCAGCCATCTTTTTTGCCTGCTCCGGATTACTGATTCCAAATCCAATGGCACATGGAACATCTGTAACAGATCTTATGCTTTCTACCATAGACTTTAAGTCAGTATTTATCTCACTTCTTACTCCTGTTACTCCCATTGAAGAAACTACATAGATAAATCCCCTTGCACTTTCAGCGATCATCTTAATTCTGTCTTCACTGGTTGGTGCTACAAGAGGGATAAAATCTATCCCGTATTTTTCAGCCACTTCTGAAAATTCCTTTGATTCTTCATATGGAACATCAGGGATTATTATACCGTCAGCTCCTGCAGCCGCTGCATTATTAAAGAATCTGTCTAATCCATAATGAAATACAGGATTTGCATAAGTCATAAATACAAGAGGGATATCGCTCTCTTTTCTGATATCCTTAACTAAGTCAAATACCTTATCTGTAGTCATTCCGGAAGCTAGGGCTCTTATATCTGCTTCCTGAATTACAGGTCCTTCAGCAATAGGATCTGAAAATGGAATTCCCACCTCTATAAGGCTTGCTCCTCCTCTTATTGCTGCTCTGAAGTTTTCGAGAGATTCTTCATATGATGGATCTCCAGCAGTAAGAAAGGCTATAAATGCTTTTTCTTTAAATGCGTCTTTTATTCTAGTCATAGATCTTTTCTCCTCTATATCTTGCAATTGCAGCAACGTCCTTATCACCTCTGCCTGAAACTGTAGCAACGATAATGCTGTCTTTAGGCATTGTTGGTGCAAGTTTCATAACATGAGCTATTGCATGTGAACTTTCTATTGCAGGGATAATTCCTTCTGTTCTTGAAAGATATTCAAATGCATTTACTGCTTCATCATCTGTTATTGCCACATACTGAGCTCTTCCAATTGAATGAAGATAAGCATGTTCCGGTCCGATTCCCGGGTAATCAAGTCCGGCTGAAATAGAATAAACCGGAGCTATCTGACCATATTCATTCTGACAGAAAAGGGATTTCATACCATGGAAGATACCGATGGTACCATTTGCAAGGGTAGCTGCATTCATATCTGTATCAACTCCGCGACCTGCAGCTTCACAGCCAATAAGCTTTACTCCCTCATCTTTAATATATTCATAGAAAGAACCAATGGCATTAGAACCTCCGCCAACACAAGCTACTACTGCATCCGGAAGACGTCCCTCTGCTTCTAAGATCTGTGCTCTTGATTCCTTACTGATAACACTCTGAAAATCTCTTACTATTGTTGGGAATGGATGAGGTCCCATTACAGAACCTAAAACATAAAGAGTATCATCTACTCTTGTTGTCCACTCACGCATACATTCATTAACAGCATCCTTAAGGACCTTAGTTCCACTTGTTACAGCATGAACCTTTGCTCCAAGAAGTTTCATTCTATATACATTAAGAGCCTGTCTCTTTGTATCTTCTTCTCCCATGAAGATCTCACATTCCATCCCCATAAGAGCAGCTCCTGTAGCAGTTGCAACCCCATGCTGGCCGGCTCCTGTCTCAGCTATCACTCTGGTCTTTCCCATCTTCTTTGCAAGAAGGATCTGACCTAAAACATTATTTATCTTATGAGAACCTGTATGATTAAGATCTTCTCTCTTAAGATAGATCTTTGCTCCTCCTAAATCCTTTGTCATCTTCTCTGCATAGTAAAGAAGAGAAGGACGTCCAGCATAATTTTTAAGAAGACTTTCTAATTCCTTATTAAACTCTGGATCGTTTTTATAAAATTCATATGCCTTTTCTAATTTGTGGATCTCATTCATTAAGGTTTCTGGAATATACTGTCCACCAAATTCACCAAATCTACCAGCCATTTTTATCTCCTTATATCTTATGTAAACTTTCTATCAATTCTTTTTTATTTTCACTTCTCATAAACATCTCGCCTATAAGAACCGCATCAGTACCATTTTCCTTTAAGATCTTAAGATCTTCAGGAGTCTTTATCCCACTTTCAGATACATAGATAACATCTTCCGGGATCAGTTCTCTTAATCTGATACTGTTATTTATATCAACTGTAAAATCCTTTAGATTTCTATTATTTACGCCCACTATCCTTGCTCCCAGAGCTAAGCATCGCTTTACTTCTTCCTCTTCATGAGCTTCAAATAAAGCTGAAAGCCCTAGAGAATCTGCAACCTCATAATATTCCTTTAATTCCTCGTCACTAAGGATTGCCGCAATAAGAAGTATCGCTGATGCCCCAAGTGTTTTTGCTTCATAGATCATATAAGGATCTACTGTAAAATCTTTTCTTAAAACAGGGATCTTTACTTCCTTTGCTATCTCCTCTAAATACTTATCGCTGCCCTTAAAATATTCTGGCTCTGTAAGGCAGGAAATTGCATCTAATCCTGATGCCTCATATTCTTTAGCAATCTCTAGATAAGGAAAGTCAGCTGCGATGATCCCTTTTGAAGGAGAAGCTTTTTTTACTTCAGCTATTATAGAAAGTCCTTCTTTTTTTAGAGCCTTTTCAAAAGGAAAATCTTTTGTATTTTCCATCATAAGAGCTTTTTCTTTAATCTCTTCTAAAGAAATCTTTTCCTTTTTCTTTGCAACTCTCTTTCTAGTTGATTCTGCAAGTTCATCAAGTATCACGAGTAACCTCCTAATTCTTATGCCTGAGCTTCAAGATTAGACATCTTTACATATCTATCGATCACATTAAGTGCCTTGCCTGAATTCATTACTTCTTCAGCTTCCTTAAATCCTTCTTTAAGAGATACTCCTTTAACTAAGTGAAGGGCTGCAGCTGCATTTAAAAGAACTACATTCTTCATGGCAAGATTTGCCTTTGAGCCTTCCATCCCAGCCTTACCAGAAAGGATTTCTTTAGTAAGTAAAGCGTTTTCTTTAGGCTCTCCACCCTTAATATCATCTCTTGTATATTTTTCTGTGATTCCAAAATCTGCTGGATTGATTTCGTATCTTTCGATAGAGCCATCTTCCTTTAATTCAGCTACAGAAGTCTTTGCACTTACTGAAATCTCATCTAACTCATCCTGTCCAAAGACTACCATGGCACGCTTTACTCCCATTTTTTTAAGTGTCTCTGCAATCTCATCCACTAATTCTTCCTTATAAACTCCAAGAAGGAAATAGTCCGGTCTTGCAGGATTTGTTAGAGGTCCAAGAAGATTAAATATTGTCGGAATTCCGATAGTCTTTCTAACAGGTCCAACATATTTCATAGCTGAATGATATTTCTGAGCAAACATAAATGCAAAGCCGTTTTCTTCTATCATCTTCTGATTAAGTTCAGGGCTTACCATAAGATTTCCACCTAAAGCTTCAAGAGCATCCGCTGTTCCGCATTTTGATGTAGCAGCTCTGTTGCCATGCTTAGCTATATTTACACCCGCTGCAGCTAAAAGAAAAGCTGTTGTGGTTGAAACATTCATTGACTGAGCCTTATCTCCACCTGTTCCTACAATTTCAAGCACCTTTGATTCATGTTCTACAGGAAGAGCTTTTTCTCTCATTGCTGTTGCAGCGCCTGATATTTCATCAGGTGTTTCTCCCTTAATATGGAGGGCTGTTAAAAATGCCGCTGTCTGGGCCTGATCTGTCTCTCCGCCCATGATCTCACTTACTACCTCATAAGCTTCGTCAAATGTAAGATCTTTACCTTCTGATACTTTAACTATTGCTTCTTTAATCATTTTTTAGTCCTCCTTTAAGAAATTCTCTAACATTTTCTTGCCATCCGGCGTAAGTATTGATTCAGGATGGAACTGCAATCCGTAGACTTTATTTTTACTATCTTCTACTGCCATTACTTCACCGTCATCTATACTTATGGCTGTGATCTTTAAATCTTTTGGTATTGTCTCTTTCTTTGCAGATAAGGAATGGTATCTTGCCACTTCCGTCTCTTCATTTATCCCTTTAAAGATATTGGAAGTAATGTCTATCCTGCAAAGAGATTTTTTTCCATGCATAAGACGAGATGCATAACCTACTGTAGCTCCATATACTTCACAGATTGCCTGATGTCCAAGACAAACACCAAGGATTGGGATCTCTCCTTTAAATTCTCTTATCACATCCTCAATTATTCCCGCTTCACCTGGTCTACCGGGTCCCGGTGAAAGTATTATCCTTTCAGGCTTTAACTCTCTTATCTCGTCTAAAGTCATTTCATCATTTCTTATAACTTTTATATCATTATTGATGCTTCCCACAAGCTGATAAAGGTTATAGGAAAAACTATCATAATTATCTATCAGTAAAATCATACGTCCTCCTACCTTTCATTTGCTTCTTTGATAGCATCAATCACGGCACCGGCCTTGTTTATACATTCCTGATATTCATTTGCGGGAAAGGAATCTGCCACAATTCCGGCACCGGATCTAACAGTTACTTTGCCATTTTTCTTAAATGCAAGTCTAATGGCTATACAGGTATCCATATTACCTGTGAAATCTATATATCCAATGGCTCCGCCATAGATTCCCCTCCTGTCTCCTTCTAATTCATCGATAATCTGACAGGCTCTTATCTTAGGAGCTCCTGAAAGTGTACCTGCAGGAAGAATTGATGCAATTGCATCTGTCGCATCATACTTTGTATCATCAATTTCTCCCTTTACTGTAGAACCTATATGCATTACATGAGAATACTTTTCAACTGACATATAGTCCACAACCTCAACTGTTCCAAACTTTGCAACTCGTCCAAGATCATTTCTACCAAGATCTACCAGCATATTATGCTCTGCCAGTTCTTTTTCATCCTGTAATAACTCTTCCTCTATCTCTTTATCTTCAGCAGGTGTCCTGCCTCTCTTTCTTGTTCCAGCAAGAGGAAATGTATAAAGGTCTCCATTATCTAATTTAGTAAGTGTTTCCGGAGATGCACCTGCTATTTCTTCTCCGTTAATGTCGAAATAGAACATATATGGCGATGGATTGCTGGATCTAAGAATCCTGTATGTATCAAACAAGCTTCCGGCAAATTGAGCTTGCTGCTTGTTAGAAAGCACAACCTGAAAGATATCCCCCTCGAAGATGTACTTCTTTCCTTTTTCAACCATCTCTTCATATTCTTCTTTGCTAAAAGCTGTTTTAAAATCACTTAAAAGCCTCCCCTTTGGAACATTTTCCTTCTCTCCTGATATTATCAGTTCTTCCATATGATCAAGCTGGGCAAGTGCCGCTACATAATTTTCGATCAGGTTATCAGTCTTTATATTTACTATCAGCACCAGCTTTTGCATGATATTATCAAATGCTATTACCTTATCAAACAGCATAAGATTCATATCTGAAAAATCATCTTCTTTTGCTTCTTTTAGTTTTAGTACCGGTTCAGCATATTTTATAAAATCGTAAGAAAAATATCCTATAAGGCCTCCGGTAAAAGAAGGAAGTCCAGGGATCCTTGGAGAAGAATTCGCGTCAATTATCTCCTTAATTATGTCTCCTGGTTTTTCAACTTCTTTTCCTTTTCCTACTTCATATACTTCTTTTTCTTCAGTAAGAAGATCTGTTTTGGTTAGAATTCCATTCTTTAATTCAAGATCAAGGATCGGATCATACCCTAAAAATGTATATCTTACCCAGTAAGACTGGCTCACTACACTTTCTAAAATATAAGTTCTCTTGCTGACTTTCTTAAGTCTCTTTAATACTTCAATGGGTGTTACCATGTCTGACAGGATTTCTTTTGCAACAGGAACTATTTTCTTATCTTTCCCATATTGCTTTAAATCCTGTAAACTAGTTAAGATACTCATCTTCTTACCTCCTTTGATATGTTTACTTTTGCCTTTCAGGCAATAAAAAAATCCCCAGGTCGATATATTAATATCAACCTGAGGACGAATAATCTTAATTAATAAAATATCCGCGGTGCCACTCTCATTTTAAAAGGCTTTCGCATTTTACACTTAGCTGGGTACCAACATACCCACGGCAGTTAACGCCTGCACTTAACGTAGTGGAATACTAAGAATAACTTTTCACCACTCCCTCAGCGGTCCATTTAATGAATTGTTACTGCAAGGTTCTCAGCATCCCTTACTCTCTGTGAGCACATCTTTCATTTTTATCTCCGCATCAACGGTTTACTGATATTTTTTTGTTGGATTAACTATAACGCTTTATCTTTTTCGTGTCAACACTTTTTTACTTTAATTCGCTAAAGTTTATTTTATGATCAGATCAACCAATGCCATTACTCATATGGATCACATCCTTGGCATCCGGCATATTTTCCAATTTAGCCTGCTGTGCTTCTCTCCACATCTTTCTCATATGTTCAACATAGCCTGGATCGTATTTTCCAATACATGCATAAGGGCATGCACTTCCTAAGATTTCCAGCTGTTTATCAAGCACATGGCCCTTTATAAGATCTTTTATATTAAACCTGTCTGGGTCTATAGTTAATTGATCATCCGTTCTTACAGTTTTTACCTCTAATATGTAAAAACAATTACCTCTTACTCTGAATTTGGTATAAAACATATTAAGGACTTCATCTCTTTTGAAAATATGATCTGGCGCCAGTTTAAATGATACATATTCTTTTGAAATGATCACATATTCATTTTCAAATTCAATATTTTCATAATGTTGTTTTTCTTTAAATAATATTTTAGGATCTTTTTTTAAAAGTTGTTTTTTCCATCCAAAAATTAACCATATTCCCAAAACGAAAGATCCTAACCCAGTAAAAAGGCAAATAAGAAGATCTTTAAATGATAATTTATCAGAACCTCCATTAACAACTACGGCGATAAAAAATATGATAAGAAATGAGCCAATATATATAAAAATACGCCCATTCCTTCTTTTCTCTTTTCCTATTTTTTTTCCCATTTTCATATTTTACTTATCCCTTTATTAATTATTTATGATAATGTATGGTCAAAGCCACCATGTTTTTTCTTTTCAGCAGATTCCCACATCTGTCTCATATATGTAACATAATCCTGATTGCCATATCCAGGACGACAGAAACGACAGGCATTTGCAAGGATCATAAAATCCTCCTTATAGGAGTCTTTCTCTTTAAACTTGATAGGAATATTAAACTGATCATTTACAGTCTGAACAACAAGAGATACACTTGATGGAACTCCATTATAATACTGTACAAATACATAAACTGAAAGAAGATGATCCCTCATTACTATTCTTGTAAGATCTGTCTTAAATGCAAATAATCTATTTGAAATGATAAGATGATCATTCTGATATTCCATAGTTGCATAAAGTTCATCCGCATATTCTAATACTTCCGGATGTTTTCTTAAATACCTCTGCTTCTCTGGATGTTTTTTTCTTGAGATTCCAAACAATAAAAGAGGTATTGCAAATAAAAGCAATATCGCTGCAAAAACACCAAAAACAATTCCTGGGCCTAAGTCAGATTCTCCAGAACTTACAATCACTCCAAGCCCAATAAGTATAGCTGCTAATACCATAAAAACTATACTCAGTACAAAAAACTTCTTAGTTTTACTTTTTATCTGGTTAAGAATAATCTCTCTTCCCCACATAGTGTAACTCCTCCTTAAAATGTTCGTTTTAAATAAAGATAGCTTAATAGTTTATCTTTTTTTCGTCAATCCCCTAATCATTATCTGTGTCACTGACTTATGATCCTGTCATTTAAGTCTTCTAAATACTCCCACCGACTCATCTTTTCTTCAAGTTCTTTTTCTAACCGATCTCTTTCTTCCCCCAACTCTCTAAGCTTAACAAAATCGCTGCCATATTTAAGGATTTCAGCATCACACTTCTCAATTTTTTCTTCCAGAAGAGCAATATCTTCCTCAATAGTCTCATATTCCTTTTGTTCTTTATAAGACATCTTAAGTTTTTCTTCATGCCGAGGTTTATATGTCTGCTTTCCAACATTACTTTTAGGAATTGACGCACTTTCTCCTTCTTTTGCTGAAGCATCACTATTCTTTAGTTTCATAACATATCCTGATTTTTCAACAAAATCCGAATAGTTACCATCATACTGTTTTATATTTCCACTGCCATCAAATAAAAGTATCCTGTTAACAACATTATCCAGGAAATATCTATCATGACTTACAGTGATGATTATCCCATCAAAACTAGAAAGAAAAGACTCCAGAACTGAAAGAGTCGCTATATCCAGATCATTTGTAGGCTCATCTAAAAGCAAAACATTTGGAGCCGTCATAATTACCTTAAGCAGCTTTAAGCGTCTCTTTTCGCCTCCTGACAGCTTATAGAGAGGTGAATACTGCATCTCTCCCTCAAAAAGAAAATTTTCCAGCATTTGAGAAGCAGATATATAACCGTTGGGTGTCTTTATATATTCCGCAGTATCTCTGATATAATCAATAACCCTTTGATTCTGCGGTGCATTTTCAAGTTCTGTTATTTCCTGCTCAAAATATCCGATCTTTATGGTATCTCCAAGGGATATATCGCCCTTATCGGGTTTTATAAGACCAGCTATCATCTTAAGAAGAGTGGATTTTCCTATTCCATTTGGTCCTACGATACCAATTCTGTCATTTCTAAGAGCAGTATAGGTATAATCTTTAATGAGCACTTTTCCATCATATTCCTTGGAAATGTTATTTATCTCTATAGTCTTTCTTCCCATTCGCGAAGCTACCGATTCAAGGACAAGTGTTTCATCCAAAACTGGAGCTCCAATACTACTTGCTTCCTCAAATCTCTGAAGCCTTGCCTTTTGCTTTGTTGTCCTTGCTCTGGCCCCTCGTCTTACCCATTTAAGTTCATTTCTAAGAAAGTTCTGCCTCTTCTTTTCCTGATTTATAGCATCTTCAATCCTCTTATTCTTAAGCAGAAGAAATCCGGAATAATTGGATTCATAACTATAAACATCTCCATGATCAAGTTCTATTATTTTACTGGTTACAATATCAAGGAAATATCTGTCATGAGTAACCATAAGGATGGTTCCCTTATAAGCCTTAAGATAATCTTCAAGCCATCTGACCATAGCCGCATCCAGATGGTTTGTCGGCTCATCCAAAAGCAAAATATCTGATGGTTCTATCAAACATCTTACCAAGGCTACCTTCTTTTTTTCGCCACCTGAAAGAAGATTTACTTTCTTATTAAAATCAAGAATTCCAAGACGAATAAGCATATCCTTCGCTTTAACATCAAGATTCCAGCCGTCTGCCATATCTGAAAGGTTGTCCGTAGCATATTCTATAATAGTCTTATCAGAACTAAAATCAGGTATCTGTGGAAGATAAGCAACTTTAGCTTTATTCGCCTTTATTATCTTTCCATCGTCACTTTCCTCTTCTCCTGCAATCATCTTAAGAAGAGTCGATTTTCCTGTTCCATTGATGCCTATAACACCTGCTTTTTCTCCTTCTTCAAGACCAAAGGTTGCGTCATTTAATATTATTTTTTCACCGAAAGCTTTCTTTAATCCTTCAACTGAAATGATGCTCATATGCTAATTCCTTTTCTTTTTTTTGTACCTCTCGGGCTAAATGAAAGACCCCACGCTTTATAGTGTGAGGTCTTAAAATACATCTTAATTATCTCTATCTGTAAGTATAATGCTTCTTTCTGTAAGTCTAACCTTACCTTCTTTAAGAAGTCGTCCAACTGCACGTTTAAATGCATTTTTGCTGATACCAAATTCTGTTTTTATAAGTTCAGCACTTGCCTTATCTGTAAATGGAAGAACCCCGTCATAACTCTTTATGATATCATAAACCATCTCAGCGTCTTTATTCATCTGCTGTGGTATAGCTTCTCTCATGGAAAGATCAGCCTTTCCATCATCTCTTATCTTTACTATTCTACAGCTGACTTCTTCACCTACAAAAACCTTATCGAATATCTCGCTCTGGTGAATAAGTCCTGAATACTTATCATCTATCGCAACAAAGGCACCAAATCCTTTTCTTATCTCATAAATAGTTCCAGTTACTGTGCTGCCTTCCTCATATCCAAAACATCCGTCAAGAAAATCATACAATTTCATTGATACACAAGGTCTTCCAGATTTATCTACGTACATCCTTACAAGATATCTTGATCCAGGAACTACCTTTATTGTCTGCTGCTTGAAAGGAAGGAAGATATCCTTCTCAAGTCCCCAGTCCATAAATGCTCCAAAATCCGATACAGCCTTACACTTAAGCTTTGCCATACGTCCCAGCTCGATCAGCGGTGTATCAAGTGTTGCAATTGGTCTGTCACTTGAATCCATATAAATAAAAGCTTTGATAGTATCTCCAATTTTTGTTCCTTCTGGAACCTGTTTATTGGGAAGAAGCACATCTTCACTGCCATCCGTAAGATAGACACCGAAGTCCTTTATCCTATCAACTTTAAGTTCATTCCATGTTCCTGTTCTCATTTAATCTCCTGTTTTATACTGCCTGTTTTTTACTTACTTTCTTTTTACCAGGCTTCTCAATCATCAGCACTTTTTCTCTGATAAACTGTCTCTCTGTTTCATCAGCTAACTCATATCCAAGACTCTTTAAATTGGTTATTGAATTGGTAAGCTTAACTATCTCTACAGGTTTCTTCTTGTCTGCATTATCAAAATCATAACCGTTATATACATCTATTATTGCATAAACATCTTTCGTTCTTCTGTCTGGACTGCTTATAACATCCCTGATACACCAGTCATCAACCGGAGTCCCCTTATCAAGAACATCTGCCCCTTCCAAACCAACTTTTTTTATGTAGACATTCTCTGTATCACAGATTGCCCATGGCACTACATAAATAATACTACTCACTTTACTTTCCTCCTAATAGCAAAATACCTGCTGTATGCAACACGCAAATATTAGCATCATATAATAAAACTTGTCAAGAAAAGAAAAAGACGAGCTAAGAATCTTAGTTCGTCTAGTAAAAGCTGGGCTACAAGGATTCGAAC
>DFFQ01000205.1 GCA_002371025.1 Lachnospiraceae bacterium UBA3772
TGATGGTACCGGTAAAGATATTAAATTAGTTGAAGAATTTATAAAAGCGGCAAGATCTTGATGATCTGCCGCTTTTTATTATAGAAGCATTACTGTTCTCTAAATACGATCTCTCCTGTTGTATCATCCATTGATTCTACTATAGCAAGTGACTCAAGATGGATTCCCTTCTCACGGAGATTCTTTCCTCCTGTCTGGAATCCCTTCTCAATAGCTATACCAATACCAACTAATGTAGCTCCAGATTCCTGAATAAGCTCTGATAAACCATCAGCCGCGCATCCATTTGCAAGGAAATCATCTATGATAAGTACTCTGTCTTCAGGGCTTAAATATTTCTTTGAGACCATAATGTCATATTCTTTTTTCTTTGTAAAAGATACAACTTTTGATGAATATACATCTCCATCTATATTAAGGCTCTGAGTCTTTTTTGCAAATACTACAGGCACATCAAATTCTTCTGCAACTACACATGCAATTCCAATACCTGACGCCTCTATAGTAAGAATCTTATTGATTCCTTCATCTTTAAAGAGTCTCTTCCATTCCTTTCCCATTTCTCTAAAAAGCTTTACATCCATCTGATGATTAAGGAAGCTGTCTACCTTAAGGATGTTTCCTGGCTTTACAATGCCATCTTTTCTGATTCTTTCTTCTAAGAGTTTCATCTACCAATTATCTCCCAAGTTTCATAAAAAATATAAAATTATCGTATCACTACAGCAGATAAATTTCTACAATTATTTGACATCAGTTTGTCAAAACTTTATTATATGTAATGTAGCATTTAAGACTTTTTTGGCATTGTAATGCCTTTATATAAGGGAAGGAATAAACCATGGAAAAAATAATTCTTACAGGTGACAGACCAACAGGTCGTCTTCATCTTGGTCACTATGTTGGTTCATTAAAACGTCGTGTAGAACTTCAGAATTCAGGTGAGTTTGATAAGATCTATATCATGATCGCTGATGCTCAGGCATTAACAGATAATTTCGATAATCCTGATAAGATAAGAGATAATATCATTGAAGTAGCTCTTGATTACCTTTCAGCAGGACTTGATCCATCAAAGGTTAATATATTCATTCAGTCATGTGTTACTGAACTTACAGAGCTTACTTTCTACTATAATAACCTTGTTACAGTATCTCGTCTTGAAAGAAACCCTACCGTTAAGGCTGAGATCCAGATGCGTAACTTTGAAGCAAGCATCCCTGTTGGTTTCTTTGATTATCCAGTAAGCCAGACTTCAGATATCACAGCATTTAAAGCTACTACTGTTCCAGTAGGCGAAGATCAGCTTCCAATGATAGAGCAGGCACGTGAGATCGTTCGTAAATTTAATTCTACTTATGGAGAAGTACTTGTGGAGCCAACTGCTGTTGTTCCTAAGAATACAGTATGTTCAAGACTTCCTGGTACAGATGGAAAGGCTAAGATGAGTAAGTCACTTGGTAACTGCATCTATCTTTCAGATTCTCCTGAAGAAGTAAAGACAAAGGTTATGAGCATGTATACTGACCCTGATCATATTAAGATCACTGATCCTGGTAAGATTGAAGGAAATACCGTATTTACATACTTAGATGCATTTGCAAAGGATGAGGATTTCGAAAAGTTCTGTCCTGAATATAAGAATCTCGAAGAAATGAAAGATCATTACAGACGTGGTGGTCTCGGAGATGTTAAGGTTAAGAAATTCCTTCTTAACGTTATCAACCAGGAACTTGAACCAATCCGTGCAAGACGTTATGAGTACGAGAAGGATATTCCAAAGGTTTACGAGATCCTTCGTGAAGGAACAAAGAAAGCTCAGGAAGCCGCAGCAAAGACCTTAGCTGAAGTAAAGGCAGCAATGAGAATCAATTATTTCGAAGATGCTGAGTTGATAAAATCTCAGCAGGAACGCTTCGATAAAAAACACGCAGAATAAAATAAAGGTGATGGCGTAAGGCCATCACCTTTTTGATTTACTTAGTATCTTTTTTTACCCCTGCTCCGTAAGCCGTCATTGAAACGCCTGTAACACCTACTATAATAACTATATAACATAATAATCTACTTGGTTTCTCAATAATGAATCCCGAAGCTATAGCCGCAATAACCATAATGCTTCCAAGAATAATGAATGTTAAATTCTCCATTCTCTTATTCTTTCCTTCATCAATGGCATCCATACTACCACAATTAGGACAACATCCGTCAATCATGACTGTTCCACATTGCTTACATTTATTCTTTGTTCTTTCACAGAACTTCTTACAATAATCTAAAAGTTCATTATAACCATGTATATCTTTTTTTATTACAATGTTAACAGTCTTTTCTACTCCCTCATCATAATAAATACATCTAATACGAGACTGACCAGCAGTTTTTTGAACATATAGGATTCTACTTATTTCAAAACCTGCCTCATTTTCTCTATGATTCTGCACAAGCTCTTCAAGTCTTTTATCAATTACAATAGCTGATCTATATTTATAGATTTCACTTTTTCTTTTATCCGTATAAATTTTCGAAGTCATAATTCCCATAAGACCAAAAAAAGCATTTAAAATAAAAACTTTTTTTGATAAATCAATTGATTCTGTATCACCCCCCCCAGGAATAGAATTATACCATACACTTAAAATCGCACAAGCAGTAAAAAAAGCAAGTGAAATATATGGCAAAATCGATTTAGCAATTATAAATTTAAATTCTGTCTTAGCATATTTTCTAAATTTATCACTATCATAATCATAATAAAATAATTTACCTTCATTAGATATTGTGAACCCTTCCAGGTTATGTTTATCTGTCGTTGGTTTTGCATCATAAGCAAAAATCATCTTTTCTTCCTTCTTTATATATATAATTTTAAAAAAATACTTTTATAGTCTTTTGAATAATATAATTCAACGTATAAAAAGCAATTTTTTTATTTGTATAGTGCATAAAACTCTTTAATTCCTTCAATTCCAGCACTTAATCCTATCATTATAGGAAAAACCATCATGTTAGATAAATCTACATCATTATGTGCCTCTGCTATCATCATAGTTATTCCTGCTCCCAAAGCTATAATAAATCCTACTAACATAATAACAAATCTACTTGTTTTTCCTTTAACTTTTTCCTTTGCTATCTTTTTACTGCCACATTTTGGACAAGTGTCATCAACCATTAGACTTCCACAATCAGCGCACTTATTTTTTGTTACCCTCATAATCTCACGAAGTTTTTTTATAAGTTCATCGTAGTCACTGATTTTCTTATATAACTTTAAAATTCCCACCCCATCTTCTTTATCATTATAGGCTCTCATATGGGCTCTTATAATGGTTAATGAACCAATTTCTCTTATATCTGTGATTCGTGTTATTTCAAGGGCCGCCTTTCTTTCTAGATTATTTTTCAAAACAATATCTAGAGTTCTTGTATTTTTTAAATATTCTACATATTTTCCTCTTCTTTTTCTTTCTTTTATGTCCGACTCGAGCGCCAACAACACCGGGCCACTCCCTGGCCCTGGCCCTCCCCTATCTATTGGTATATATTTTGTTTCCATTCCTAATTCATATCTAAAAATAGGCCAGTCAAAATTATAATAATATACACTATTATCTCTTATTGAAAAGGCCGTAAGTACATTTTTATCATGCCATTTTGAATTATATGTAAAAAATTTTTTATTCATTTTGCCCCTTAGCATTAATTCTTATTCATCTTTTTATTTTTCAAAATAATATTTATCAAAAATACTTTCGCTATCAAACTGACTCTTCCCATATTCAATATTTTCATAATATGAATATGATATTTCTGATTCTGTTTTAATATCGTTTTCTGGAATATAGCCATATTCTTTTAAATAATCATTTATTCCATATTCATTTATATTATTCTCTAAAATCGATTGTTTATAATCCTCAAATAAATCTGAATCTAACTCATATTGTTGTTCTAAAGTCTTTTCATTTATATCTTCAAATTCATAGTAGTGTTAGCATCTAATTAGCACAA
>DFFQ01000045.1 GCA_002371025.1 Lachnospiraceae bacterium UBA3772
AAGGGGGTAAATATGAATGAATCCAAAAAGAATAAGCCCTTAACAGGATATCGTTTAAAGATATTATCTATCGGGGCATTTTTACTTATCTTATTTTTCCTGTCAGTAGCAGTATGTTCAGCTGTTCTTATTAAAAAAATCGTAGAAAATGGCTTTGCGGATACATTTAAAAGTGACTGGCCGCTCCTTACAGCATTAATAATTATTGAAGCTCTTATCTTCTGGGCAGGTATCATTATGGTATATACCACATCAGTTCAGCTGGGAGTAAAACTTCGTTTTGTTGGAGTACTATGTGGCTGGATCCCTATAGTACATCTTTTCGTATTATTTAAGATAATCAAAGTTACAACAGCAGAAGCTCATTTTGAAAAGAAAAAACTTAAACTTAATGAAAAAAGAAAACTTCAGCAGATCTGTAAAACAAGATATCCGATTTTAATGGTTCATGGAGTTTTTTTCAGAGATTTTAAGTATTTTAATTACTGGGGCAGGATCCCGGATGAGCTGGAAAAAAATGGAGCACGCGTGTTTTATGGGAATCATCAGTCAGCAGCTTCAGTTGTTAACAGTGCAAAGGAACTTGCGGCAAGGATAAATGAAATCGTGGATTCTACAGGATGCGGCAAGGTTAATATTATAGCTCATTCCAAAGGAGGCTTAGATATTAAGACTGCGGTAAGCTGCCTTGGTATAGCAGATAAGGTGGCATCGATAATAACAGTAAATACTCCGCATCGAGGCTGTGAATTTGCTGAATATTTATTAAATAAAGCACCAGCAGGTTTTAAAGAGAAAGTTGCAAATAGTTATAACAGTGCTCTTCGTAAATTAGGAGATACAAATCCGGATTTTATTGCAGCTGTTACAGATCTTACAGCATCAGGTTGTAAAAAAATCTGGGATATGACTGCGGGATTTGATTTTAAAGGCCATGGAATTTATACAAAGAGTATAGGTTCATGTATGAAACAGGCAGGAAGCGGTGCATTTCCACTTAATATGAGTTATATGTTCGTAAAATTATTTGACGGAAGAAATGATGGCTTAGTTGGGGAAAAATCATTTCCATGGGGAGATGAATATATCTTCCTTGAAAATAAAAAGAAGAGAGGAATATCTCATGGAGATATGATCGACCTTAATAGAGAAAATATCCCGGGTTTTGATGTAAGGGAATTTTTTGTTGATATAGTTGCAGACCTGAAAAATAAAGGATTATAAGATATAAGTCAGGTTGAGTTAAAATTAAAAGGAAAATCAGTGAGAGGTAATATACGAGGTAAAAATGTGCAGGGTTCTTATTGTAGAAGATGATAAAGAAATAAGAGAATTACTTGGGAATTTTCTGTCTCAAAATGGCTTTTTGATAAAAGAAGCAAGAGATGGTTCTATTGCATCAAGATTAATGGCCCAAGAAACATATGACGTAATACTTATGGATATGATGCTTCCATTTAAGTCAGGGGACGAGCTGATAAAAGAGATACGTTCATCTAAAGATATAGAAAAAAGCAGAACTCCGGTTATTGTTATATCTGCTAAAACAAAGATAGAAACGAGAATTGAAGTTCTTCGTATGGGAGCAGATGATTATATCCTTAAACCATTTGACTTAAATGAAGTATTAGCCCGTATTGAAGTTGTCTTACGAAGATTAAGAGAAAGTAAGAATGAGGAAGATGATCTTACTTTTAAAAGCCTTACAGTAAGTCAGAAGAATAATACCGTGAGCTGTAATGGTAAAGAACTAAAGCTTACATTAAAGGAAATGCAGCTTTTAATCTTATTCATGAAGAATCCTAAAAAGACTTTTTCCAAGGCTAATCTTTACGAAGCTGTCTGGGAAGATGATTATATCTATGAGGACAATACAATAAATGTCCATATCAGTAATCTCAGGTCAAAATTAAAGAAGGCAGCGGGAGAAGATATAATCGAAACAGTCTGGGGAATCGGATATAGATTGAAACAAGAGGGAAAATAATGAAAACAGAAGCGTATTATATCATAGCTTTAAGCCTTTTAAGCCTCTTTTTTATAAGGCGATGGATCCTTCTTAGAATAAATATTAAAAATATTATAAAAGAACTAAGAAAGACAAGAAATACCGGTTATGACAGACAGTTAAGAGTAGATCTTTCTGATAAGAATTTAAATAAACTGGCGAAAGAGATAAATGATAATCTTTCCTTTCAAAAAAATATCAAATTAGAAACAGAAAAAAGAAGTAAGATTCTAGAGCAGTCTGTTTCTGATACATGTCACGATCTTCGCACGCCGCTTACGGTAATAAAAGGGAATCTTCAGCTGCTGGAAAATGAGGTCAGTTCAACAGAAGGAAAGAAATATTTAGAGATAAGTAAAAACAAGGCAGATGATTTAAAGAAAATGATAGATGAATTCTTTGAATTATCAGTTCTTGAAAGTGACAGTAAGGCAGTGGAATTAGAAAAGATAGACGTAGTGGCATTTTTAACTGACTTTATCTTAGAAAATGAATCTATCATCCGGAAGAAAAACATCACTCCAGAGATATCATTTCCTGAAAAAGCAGTGAATATCAGAGCCAGCAGCGAATTGCTCAGCAGAGTATTCAGTAATCTTATCAGCAATACTTTAAAATATGCCAGTGATAGTTTTGTTCTTAAGGTATATCTGGATGCTGTGAATTTTGAGAATGAAGAATTAAATGCAGAGAATTATAAGACCGAAGACTTAAAAGAGAAAGTATCAATGGATGAGTTACCTTTAGATATGGAATGCAATATGTATCATATAAGAATCGGAAACAGGGTAAAAGATCCTGAGGCGATAGATATTCAGCATATCTTTGATAGAACATATAGGGCAGATAAGGCTAGAACTGATGGCAGTGCAGGACTAGGTCTTTATATAGCAAAGCTTCTCTTGGAAAAACAGAAGGCAAAGATCAAAGCTAAGATAGAAGATGATTTTATATATTTTGATCTTTATTTTTTACAGGACTAAATAAAAACCTCTTTACTGATTTAAACAGTAGAGAGGTTTTTTTAGTGCGGATTTTGGCGCACTTTTTTATTTTAAAAAATTTTAAATTATTTAAGAATTTCTTTATATTTAACTTTTATCATGATCATTGTAAAGAAAGTATGAGGTTATTTAGATACCTAGAAAAGGAGAAAAATATGTCGGAAAGCATTGTAAGAGTTAATGATCTGACAAAGCAATATAAAAAACAACTTGCTTTAGATCATGTAAGTTTTGAAATAAAAAAAGGTTCAATAGTAGGCCTTATCGGTCCAAATGGAGCCGGCAAGACCACCATAATGAAAATACTTGGAGGGCTGGCTTATCCTACTGATGGAAGCATTGAAATGTATGGTGAGAGCAGTGAAAAAGGTCTTAATCATGCCAGAACAAGAATGAGCTTTATGATAGAGACTCCTTATGAAAAAGAGAAGATGACAGCCAAAGAGAATCTGGAAAAACAGAGACTTCAGAAAGGCATCCCTGATAAGCAGAGGATTGATGAAGTGTTAAAGCAGGTTAACCTTCTTAATACTGGTAAGAAGGTGGTGAAGAATTTTTCGCTTGGAATGAGACAGAGACTGGGACTTGCAAATGCTCTTCTTGGAAAACCAGAATTTATGGTGCTTGATGAGCCGATTAATGGTCTTGATCCGGAAGGTATAGTTGAGATGAGAGAACTCTTTAAGAAGATAAATAAAGAAGAAGGAGTAACACTTGTAATTTCATCTCATATATTAAGTGAACTTTCACTTCTCTGTACGGATTACATTTTTATAAATAAGGGCAAGATTAAAGGAATATTTACTGCTGATGAACTTAGGGCTCAGTGCAGTGAATATATTGAGATTGATACAGATAATAATGAAAAGGCCTGTACAATTCTTACTGAAAAATGCGCTATAAAAAATCTGGATGTGCAGGAATCAGGAAAGATAAGGATCTATGACGGCTTAGAGGACATAAGGAACATTTCCCTTAGTCTTTATAAGGACAATGTGATTCCGGTTGAAATATCGAGAAATGAAATCAACCTGGAAGATTACTATATGCGTAAGGTACAAGAGGAGTGATGCTTATGTTTAATATTATAAAATCTCAAAATTATTCGCTTCGCCGTGATCTACTGGTGGTGCTTACGATACTTACAGCTATAGCTCTGCCTTTCCTTGGAATTTATTTTACCAGAATGATGCAGGAAATAGATTTTTCAAATATTACAGGATCAATGTATCATATTCTTCTCAATGAGGATATTGTTGCATTTAATATTTTTATCATTATGATCTTTGCGGCTAAGACTGTGGGAGGAGATAGCAGTGATAAGACAATAAATTATGAATTAATGAATGGTCACAGCAGAGAAAAGGTGTTTTTTGCAAGAGTGATAAATGGTTTTTTCTGGAGTGTCATATTTGTAATGATCACCATATTCCTGCCTTATGTTGTAGTGATTTTTATCAATGGCTGGGGAGATAATTGTTCCTTAAATGAGATGCTTATAAGAAATGGACTTTTGTTTTTTCCTATACTCAGACTATCTGCACTTTTTATGCTGATAACAGTTCTGGCTGATAGCTGTGGCGCAGGAATTGGAGTTAGTTACCTTATTGTCCTTATTGAGGCTGTTTTTGATTCTGTCTTAGATGAAACTCAAAATAAAGAAGAGTATTTTAATTTTTTAAGTCTTTCAAATCTCACTAAGCTGGCAGAGGTTAACAACTCGTGGCAGACTGTTAAAGAGGGAAGGGTCATAAACTGGTTTGATTTTAGTACAAATAGTGAAATGGTAAGGAAGACATGTTATGTATCACTTATCATGGCAGCTATTTATATTATAGGAGCCTATTTATATTTTAAAAAGAAAGACAAGGGTTGATGATTATGAAAAATATGATCAGATCGTTATTATATGAGATAAGAAAAAATAAATCTTTAAAGCTGGCATTTATAGGACTAGCTCTGTTAAATATTTTATTAGTTTTTATCAATATAGGAGAAAATTCATTTTGTGAAGAATCAGCTAGTGCAATGCTTGCAGAGGGAAACAGTTTTTCATATATGATGGGGATGTATTTTGTTTTATTTGCTGTTGCTATGATAGCTGGCGGAGATTTTAAAGATAAGGTTATTAATTATGAGGTGATGTCAGGACATTCCAGGTTAAGTATCTTTATGGCAAGGAATATAATTGCGATATTAGTTGCTTCATTTGGTGGGCTGATCCTTAGTTTTGTTCCGCTTGTTGCGTCCTGTATCGGATGGGGATTTGGAAACAGACTGGTACTTAGCGACGTGATTTTAAGAACATGTCTTTATTTATTTCCGTTTATCAGGATAGCCGCATTATTTTCAATGTTTACATTTTTGATAAAAAATCAATATGCAATGTTGGGAATTGGTTATGGCATCATATCATTTTGCCTTGTTACCTCAGGTACGGTAAAAGATCATACTAATTTTTTTACAGCAATGTTTAATCTGAATCTTTTATCAGGTTTTAAAGGCTGGAGTGTTTACAATATCAGCAATTTAAGAGGATTAGTGACTTATGCCGCTTTTGACAGCTCAGTAACTGTAAAGATGGTGGCAGGGACAGTGATCATATCCCTTATTGCAACGGGCATTTATCTTCTTTTAGGATATGCACTATTTAAAAGGGATGAGCTTTAGGATATTAGATGGATTATAAAAAAGGAGGATTTCCGTGGATATATCATTTGCGATTTTGGAGATATTACTGTCAGTATTTCTATTTTTTATGTCAGTACGTTTAAAAAAATATCCCACTCCAAAAGGCAGGGTTTTATATTTTGTACCGGTGGCAGTTGCCTTAATTATGCTTGGTTTTGTGGGCTTTAATCTGATAATGGCGGGGCTTTATTTAGCTTCCTCTTTACTTTGCCTTAGTCTGTTTACGGAGAAGATTAATGTAAGAAGGGGCATAGCCTTGGCGGCATTTCTTTTATCATTAAGCAGTTTGCTTATGATGAAATTTTCAAAAAATTATAAAAGATATTCCATAAGTGAAGATTTTGAAAATGTCTACAACACTATGAAAGAGCATTATGTTTTGTCAGAAGAAAAGGGAATAGATTTTGATGGGCTTTATCTTAAATATCAGCCTTTGTTTAAGGAGGCGGATAAAAAGCAGGATCTTACTTTAAATTATCAGCTTTGGCAGCAGTTTTCTCAGGAATTCTATGACGGTCATGTAGGTTATGCACCTGGTAATATGAAGGATAAAGAAGTGAGCCGTATCATTTGTGAGTCCTATGGCAATGATTACGGACTTTCAATAATAAAGCTTTCTTCAGGAGAATTTGTGGCAGTAAATGTTGAAGGAAGCAAGGCTTCTTATTCAATAAAGAGTTTAGAAGAAGGGAATTACTTAGAAGATGAAGAGATTAAATTATTTAAGGATGCAAGGTTAGAATTTAAAACAAAAAACTCAGATAATGACAGGCTCAGTCTTTTAAATGCAGGAATTAAAAATGGTACCGTTATCACTAAATGGAATGGAAAAAATATAGAAGATTATTATGATGATATAAAATACTATTTCTTTCAGGTACCTGTAGATGAAAACGAAGAATTCTATAAGCCGATGTATGTGGCAGGTATGGGAGGAGATTCGGTAGAGATTTCATTTATTGATGAAGAAGGAAAAGAAAAGACTGTAACAGTAAATAAGCTGGGAGCTTATGCCCCTAGGCTTTATAATACATTAATGACTATTGATAAAGGTCTTAAGATAAATAATCTTGGCTGGGAAGCTTTAAATGAAGAAACTGTTGTCCTTAGAATTTATCAGATGGCTTATGATATGAAATCTTATACTGGCACAGATTATAGTGAAATGACAGATAAGCTTAGAAGCGAGCTTTTAGCCTATAAAGATGCAGGATATAAGAATATAATAATCGACCTTAGATCAAATACAGGAGGAAGTCCATTTATGGTAAGGGGAGTGGCGTGTCTCTTTGCCCCTGAGGGAAAGCATTTAGCATATTATTCAGCAAAGATAAATGAAAACACAGCTACATATGAAAGAGGAGAAGATGGAAGATACATAATAGGAGAAGAGGCTGTTAGCTATGAAGGCGAAGATCTTTGGCATGATGGAAATATCACCCTGCTTGTAAATGCCCAGACAGTCAGTGCCGGGGATGATATGGTATACATGATGGGAGAGTATCCTAATGTAAAAATAAAAGGAATAACAAAAAGTAATAATTCCTGTCAGGCTGTACAGGCAATGGATATTTCAACAGGCTCATTTTCTTTTTCAGTAGTTCCAAATCTTACTCCAGAAGGAGACATTGCAATCGACACCTTAAAAGATCATAAAGCAAGAGTTGATTTTGATGAATACATCCCTGTAACAAAAGAGATGGTGAAGGCTATATTTGATGAGGGGGAGGATTATATACTTCAGCAAGTAGATTAAATATGGTGGACGCCAAAATATAGACGAACGAACGCCAAAATATGGACGAACGGACGCCAAAATATAAAAGACACTCAAGCAATGCCATCAGCGGGCTAAAACATGCCCTTTGATGGCATTCTTTCGTGCCTTTTATTATATTTTGGCTGGGCAGGCGGCTCTTATATAAGGTGTTGGTTTGCGGCGGTACTATAATTTTTGTGGGGGGGGCAGACACAATCGTGGAATTTAGCCAATGTGTCTTATGCATCACAGGAAGCTTTATTAAGAGACAAATTTCTGCATCCATTTTTTGTATAGACATCCACAATAAATAAGGCGTATTATAGAATAATAAAAATCACGTAGAAAATCATTAGGGGATTAAGGAAGGTTGATATGAAAACCATTAACAAAGTAGGGAGATTTCTAGGAATCATATCATCAATTGTGATAATAATTGCATTATTCCTGCCAAGTGTGGACAGAGATTATATGGATATCAGATATAGTACGCTTACTGTATTTGATAGCAACAGAGTAGGTGGGGTAATTATTATCATGGTAGCACTTGCAGGATGTTATGCTGCATATAAGGGCAGCGGCCTTGCAACAGGAATTGCAGGTATAGCGTCCCTTGCTACAAATATTTATTTCGCAGTGCGTTTTGAAAGCGCTGATCCAGTGGCAAGAGCACTAAAAAGGATTGATCTGGGGCTCGTTACTCAGGGACTCGGTTTTTGGATAGCGATTCTTGGTTCGCTGGTTTTATTAGTAGCAGGAATCATGCTTTCAAAACAAAACTAAGCGTAACAAGCAACAATTATGCTTTCAAAACAAAACTAAGCATTAAAAGCAGAGTATCAGCAATAAAAAAACGGTTGTTCATGCAACTTATTTTATATAAAGAAAAATATTTTTTCTAGGTTATGCGTTTAACCTATTGCCAAATAAGGAAACTTAGGTAATAATCATAAACAGGACAGATAATAAATCTAACGAAACGACAGGAGATTTTTTAATGGAAAAGTTTATGACGACAGTTACCAAAGAAGATATAAAAAAATCATTAAAAGAATTAGGACTTGCTAGTGGGGACACTGTAATGGTGCATACTTCACTTGGAAGTATTGGATATGTATGTGGCGGAGCTCAAGGTGTTATTGAAGCTTTAATTGAGACAGTAGGCAGTGAAGGAACAATTATGATGCCAACTCAGTCCTGGAAGAATCTTGATCCAGAAGATGGCGTTCATTGGACTATCTCAAAGGATGACTGGCAGATCGTAAGAGATAACTGGCCAGCATATGATAAGGCTATAACTCCAACAAATACAATGGGAGCCGTTGCAGAAATGTTTAGAAGCTGGCCTGGAGCTTTAAGAAGTGATCATCCAGCCAGATCTGTTGCAGCATGGGGAAAACATGCTGAGTATCTTACAAAAGATCATGATCTCTCTAATATCTTTGGAGAGGGTTCACCTATTGCAAAATTATATGAATTAAATGCCAAGGTACTTCTTATCGGTGTTGGATATGATAAGAATACATCTATTCATCTTGCGGATGTTAGAGCTGATTATCCAGGAAAACATAACTGCACTGAATATAGTGCCATTATGGAAAATGGAAAGAGAGTATGGAAGGCATATGATACTTTATTTGTTGATGGCGAAGATTTTGATGCCATCGGAGAAGCATTTGAGGCAGAGTGTTCTGTAGCACATGCTAAGGCAGGAGACGCCGAACTCAGACTTATGAATCAGCGTGATATAGTTGATTTTTCTGTAAAATGGATTGAAGCAAACAGAAAATAAGTCTGTTAGTCTCACAATTTAATTTGGCTTAGAGGGTATGAGTTTCCCTTTAGCATTTTACCCGCTTTAAAACTCACTTATTTAGCTGATGGTCTTTGTTTTTGTTCGTTTTCAAAGACCATCAGTTTTTTTGGTTTTTTTTCGTTTTCAAAGTCCATCAGCTTGTCTATTTGCTTATTTTTGGTTGCAGATAAAGTTGTCAATGACGTAAAATAACAAAAAAAGAAAAAACAAAAGATAGAAATATTTATAAGTTAAAGCAAAGGATTTTTGACGGATGTTTTTACCAATATCTAAAAATGAAATGAAGGAAAGAGGCTGGGACACAGCTGATTTTATATATGTGATCGGAGATGCGTATGTGGACCATTCTTCATTTGGCCCGGCTATAATCAGCCGTACACTTGAAGCTCATGGTTACAAAATAGCTATCATTTCACAGCCGGATTATAAAAATTCTGCCAGTATTACGGTCCTGGGAAAACCACGTCTTGGGTTCCTTGTATCAGCCGGTAATATGGATTCCATGGTAAATCATTATACAGTTAACAAAAAAAGAAGACATGAGGATGCTTATACGCCTGGCGGAAAAGCTGGAAGAAGACCAGATAATGCTACAATATGCTACTGTCAGATGATAAGAAAAGAGTATGGAAATGACATGCCTATAATAATAGGCGGCATTGAAGCGAGCTTAAGACGTCTGGCTCATTATGATTATTGGGCGGATAAGTATAAAAAATCTATTCTTCTTGATTCTGGGGCAGATCTTTTAATATATGGAATGGGAGAACTGGCTACAGTTGAAGTGGCAGATGCACTTAATTCAGGAATAGCCATAAGAGATATAACTTATGTGGCGGGAACTGCATATAATGCTAAAAACCTTGATACAGTATATGATCATATAATGCTTCCTTCTTATGATGAATGTCTTCAGGATAAAACAAAATATGCAGAGTCCTTTAGAGTACAGCACATGAATACGGATAGTATAAGTGGAAAAACTTTGGTGGAACAGTATGGAGCTCACAGATTTGTGATACAGAATCCTCCAATGCGCCCCCTTACTACTATGGAATTAGATGATGTATACGCACTTCCTTATGAAAATAAATGGCATTCTTCCTATGACAAACTAGGAGGGGTTCCGGCTTTTGGAGACATGAAATTTTCCCTTACTGTAAATCGTGGATGCTTTGGGGGATGCAGTTTCTGTGCAATAACATTTCATCAGGGGAGAGTTTTGCAGGCGAGATCAAAGGAATCCATCCTTAAGGAAGCGAAATGGATGATAGAACAGCCGGATTTCAAAGGATATATCTATGACGTGGGAGGACCAACGGCAGATTTTGATCATCCAGCCTGTGAGAAGCAAAAGAAATATGGCGTATGTCCGAATAAGCAGTGCCTTTATCCAGAAGTTTGTCCAAATATGAAGGTGGATCATAAGGCATATGTTCAGATCCTGCGTGAACTAAGAAATCTTCCGGGAGTTAAAAAGGTTTTTATCAGATCTGGTATAAGGTTTGATTATGTCCTTGCAGATAAGGATGATACATTTTTTAGAGAGTTGATAAAATATCATATCTCAGGACAGCTTCGTGTAGCACCGGAACATGTAACTGATCACGTGCTGGATCTTATGGGAAAACCAAGAAGTGAGGTATATCACAGATTCTGTCAGAGGTTTGAAAAAATAAATAAGGAATGTAAGAAAGATCAGTACCTTGTTCCTTATCTTATTTCTTCTCATCCGGGTTCGGATTTAAATGATGCCATTGCTCTTGCGGAAGCTATAAGGGATATGGGATATATGCCGGAACAGGTGCAGGATTTTTATCCGACACCATCCACAGTTTCAACGGTTATGTATTACACAGGTCTTGATCCAAGAACCATGAAAAAAGTAAGAACAGCTCATGATATGCATGAGAAGGCAATGCAGAGGGCTCTTCTTCAATATAAAAAACCTGAAAATTATGAATTGGTGAAAGAGGCTTTACTTAAGGCGAACAGGAAAGACCTGATTGGATTTGGAGAGAAATGTCTCATTCCACCTAGAAAGATGAATCCAGAGAACCGAGGAAATATTAATCAAGAGAAGCGTGGAAAGAAGAAACCGGAGAAACAAGGAAAGATAAAGCAAACCAAAGTAAAATATAAGAAAAATTTATGAACTTAAAAGTCATTTTATAGAGAACAAATATTCCATATGATAAAATTATCCTGTATATGTGTTGCATTTACAGGATTTTTTTATGGGGGCGCTTATGAAAAATAGTTTTTTTTTAGATAATAAAGAAGATTTTGATAATTCAGATATGGGGGTATATTGTCTTGATGAGGATAGACGAATTACCTATTGGAATAAAAAGGCAGAAGAGATCACTGGCTATACAGCAGACGAAATGATGGGAAAGTATTGCTTTGAAGGTGGACTTGATCATATAACGGAAGATGATGTTCATCTTTGTAATACTATGTGTCCTATGCTGGGAAGCATGTTTGATGGGGAGAAGAGGGCAGCTGAAGTATGGCTTCTTAGTAAATCCCAAGATAGGATAAAAGTTAAAGTTGAAACGGATTGTTTATATGATGGAGATAAAACCATAGGAGCAATTGAATTTTTCAGACTTATAGACTGAGGGGATTAGCATATGGGGAAATATGACGCAGATAAATATAAAGAGCAGCTTTTATTTCATGCATTTGATTCAATGCCGGGAGGAGTGCTGATATATAAAGCAAATGAAGAGGAAGAGATTCTCTATGCGAATCATGCGACCCTCACTATTTTTGAATGCGATTCTTTCGATGAATTTATGGAATTATCAGAGGGATCATTTAAAAAAATGGTCCATCCCGATGATATTGAGCTGGTTGAGAGTGATATCGAGAATCAGATAATCACCGGCATCGATAAATTTGACCATGTTAATTACAGGATAATCACAAAAAATAATAAAGTCAGATATCTGGAAGATTATGGAAAGTTAGTTGAGCATCCTGAACTGGGGCTTTTATATTATGTTTTCCTTGTGGATACAGATATTAAATATCTTACTTATGATGTGGATAAATTAACAGGACTGCCTGGGCAGAAAAGATTTGATGAATATGCTACCAGGCTGCTAAAGTTAATGTCTATTAATAAAGATGCACCGGAAATGGTGTATATCTATTTAAATATCAGTCATTTCAAAATAATAAATATTAAATATGGCATTGAACGTGGAGACAGGATCTTAAAGGAAGTTGCATCAATCTTAAAAGATACCTTTAAGAATGATTATATTTCCAGGTTTGCAGATGATCATTTTGCTCTTCTTACGGTACATGAAGGCATTAAAGAAAAGATTGAATCTGTAAGCAGACGCATAATGGATATAGAACTTATAGGAAATACTATAGAATTAAAAATAGGTGCATATCTGGTAACTGATTATAATGAGAAGGCGGAGATTTCTGTTGGATATGCACAGATCGCCTGCGAAAGCATAAAATATCAGGCAGGGGAACATTTTATATATTATACAGAGGAACTGGGACGTAAGATAAATCTTCAGTACTATGTGGTAAATAATATAGAAAAGGCTATTGAAAAAGGTTATATAAAAGTATTTTATCAGCCGGTGATAAGAGCACTGACTGGTGAATTATGTGGCATGGAAGCCCTCGCCAGGTGGATTGATCCGGAAGTGGGATTTCTTAATCCCTACGATTTCATATCCGCACTTGAAGATGCAAGACTGATCCATAAACTGGACAGGTATATTGTTGAAGAAGTATGCAAAAATTATAAGAGATGTGTTGAAAATGATATCCCTCTCGTTCCGGTATCATTTAACCTTTCAAGACTCGATTTTGTACTTACAGACATTAGAAAAGAAATTGATGATCTTGCAGTTCTTTATAATGTACCTAAAAAAATGCTGAATATTGAGATTACTGAAAGTATGTTTATGGAGGATGCAAGCCGGATCAAATCACAAATCGATGGCTTCCATGAATCAGGATACAATGTATGGATGGATGACTTTGGAAGCGGATATTCATCTTTAAATGTTCTAAAAGACTTTGATTTCGATGAATTAAAGATTGATATGGTCTTTCTTTCAAACTTTAATAAAAAGTCAAAAGATATCCTGGAATCAGCAGTAATGATGGCGAAAAAAATAAATATCCAGACTCTTGCTGAAGGAGTCGAAAATAAAGAGCAGTTTGAATTTTTAAGAAGTATTGGATGTGAGAAGATCCAAGGGTATTATTTCAGTAAGCCGTCTCCTTACGAAGAGATAATTAAAAATTGTGAGGAGAAGGGGGCCGTGGTGGAAGAATTGTCAGAGTCAGAATATTATGACAGGGTAGGTAAGGTTAATTTCCTTACAGATAAGCCGCTGGCTATTTCAGAAGATGATGGGAAACATTTCCGTATATTCTTTGCAAATGAACTGTTTAGTGAGATTCTACGTGACAGTGGGGTTCAATCAGTCGAAGAGGCAGAAAGAAATATGAATAATCCTGATAATCCTATTCATAAAATGCTTCGTGAATTTGCGGTAAGAGTTCAGGAAAATGAGGAAAAGGAAATGACCTATCCTTATGGCAAAGAATATATGGAGCTGGAAGCCCGCGTAATTGCTGAACTAAACGGTAGATATATGTATGCTTTAAGTATTAACAATATTACAAAGAATGTTAATATGAAGGAAAAGATCTAAATCAAGAAAAACCTGTCAGATATGATTATCAGATATTATTTACTAAAATCTGAGGCTAATGACAGGTTTTTTCGTTTCTTATATGGTTGTTAATTTCATTTTTTTTTATTATAATATGAAGGTATGTAAAAAAATGGGTATAGTCTACCCACGTATTTATTTAAGAATGAAGAAGGATTAAATATGAGGTTTATTCATACATCAGATATATGTCTTGGGGCCGTTCCTGATGAAGGACGTGAATGGAGTCAGGATCGTGCAAGAGAAATTGAAGAAGCATTTGATAGAATAATATCAGACTGTAATGAGAAACATGTAGATCTTCTCCTTATTGCTGGTAATCTTTTTAATGCGCCACCAACCTTCGATGACCTGGTAAAGGTGGATGCAAAGCTTCAGACCCTTGAACATACAAGGACTATTATGATCTCTGGAGACAGAGATTATATGGAACCAACAAGTGACTGGGCACATTTTAAATTCAGATCAAAGAGCGCAGTTCTTCCTGCAGAGAAGACTACGAATGCGTTCCTTAAAAATATAAATACATGTATTACAGGATATAGCTACGGTAAAAATGAGCATATAGAAAATGTTATCGGGAATATCAATCCTGGTAAGCCGGGAGCAATCAATATCTTACTTGGTTGTGGCGGTGATGCTGAGCATATGCCGTTTAGCAGAGAAAATATTGCAAGAAAAGGTTTCCACTATATTGCACTGGGACATTCAACTAATCCGGTGCACATATTAAAAAATCGTATGGCTTATTCAGGTTCACCGGAACCACTGGGGCCAAATGACAGAGGAAATCACGGTTATATTCTTGGAGAAATTGATGAGAAAGGCACCAGGATCAAATGGTGTCCTATAGCTAAAAGAAGTTATATCAATTTCCAGTTTGATCTCAGCTCAGATCTTAAGAATGAAGAAGTTGAGAAGATGGCTGAGGATAAGATGCTTAAGCTTGGTAAAGAGAATATCTATACCATTATTTTAAAAGGCTTTACCAATGAAGATAAGAGACCGGATTTTACAAGAATCCAGAGCAGGTTTAATGTATATAGGATAGTTGATAAGACTATTTCAAGAAAGAAAGTTGAACAGATGGAGGCTGATAACGAGAAAAATCTTGTTGGAAGATTCATCAGTGAAGTAAATGATAGTTACACTATAGACACAAGGATTAGAGAAAAAGCTTTAAGATATGGTCTTGAAGCTCTGATCAAGGCAGGAGAATAAATATGTATCTTACAAAGCTCTTATTAAGAGATTTTGGTAAATTTCATAACGAAGAGATTGTTCTTAAGCCTGGTCTTAATGTAGTTCATGGTGGCAAAGATTCAGGTAAATCAACTGTTGGTTCATTTATCAAGGGAATGATGTTTGGTATTCCTAAGGATGATAAGAAAAACAGTGAATACAATCTCTATAAACCGGAAAAAGGCGCTTATTATTCAGGAGCGGCCTATCTTAAAAAAGATGGTACTAATTATCTTTTAGACAGAACATTCCTGGATGGAGCAAAGAAAATGTCTGTGCTTGATGTTAATTCAGGCAGAGATATTACTTTAAAAGACAGCAATACCATAACAGGTACTCTTATTGAAACTGATAAGAATACCTATCGTGATACAATGTATATTGGAGATAACAGAGAAGGAGCAGCTAAGGAATTAAATGATTATCTTAGCAGTATGATCCTTACTGGTTCATCTGATATAGATTTAAACAAGGCAATCGCTCATCTTAAGGAGGAGAAAGAAAAGCATAATTCAAGGGCTCTTTCTCATAAGGTAAGTGAACTGGCTGAAAAGATAGAAGAATATGATGATGTAGATCCGGGACTTGCTGAAAATAAACAGGCTCTTAAAGATCTGACTGAGAAATTCTCTATGGAAGCTCAGAGAAGAAAAAGAGTGGCAAGACAGTTGGTGGAAAATGAAGATGGCTCAGTTTCTTATAAGGATGATGAAGAGATAGATAAAGAAATTGAGGCTTTGAATGGAAAAAAGGACGAGGATGATGTAGAAATTGAGGAGGCTAAAGAGACTCCTTTAACTGACAGAATGCCAGTGATCCTTCTTACAGGTGTTTTGGTAGTACTTGTTATAGCTGAAATAGTTCATCTTCTTCCATTTGATGAAGCAATTCAGAAGCTGTTTATTATATTTTCAATAGGTCTTGTAATAATCACCATTGTAGATGGTCTTAGAAGAAAAGGATTCTTCAATACGGATGACATAGAAACTCCGGATGAAGATGAATTTAATAAAGTCCTGGAAGAGATTAAAGAAGAGAGAGAACAGCAGGAAGAAACAGAATTTGATATGACCTTTGCAAAGGAATATCAGGAGAAGAAACAGAAATTAGCTGAGGAAAAAGAAAAGCTCTTAGAGAGAAAAGCTGCCAGAGATAAACTTAAGGCAGAGCAGGCTCAGGTATTTAAAAAGAAGGCAGAGCTTGAGGACGAAGTTAAGAGTATCAAGCTGGCTATAAGCACAATTGAAGCTTTATCAAGAAGTTATATGGAAAAAGCAGGAAAGAATATCGTTCCTTATCTTTCAGAGTTTGTTCCTGTTCTTACCAATAATCTTTTTGTTGGTATTTCATCAGATAGCGAAGGTAAACTTATTGCAGAAGGACATGGCGAAAATATGCCGGTTTCATCTCTTTCAGAAGAAATGGCTGCAAAGGTTTATACAGCTGTAAGGCTTAGTATTGCCAAGCATACAGATAATGAGAAGCTTCCGCTTATCATAGATAATGCTATTAATTTTAAAAACCAGAAGGATACAGAAGCACTTCTTTCTGTACTTTCAGGTATAAATACGGAACAGATTGTAATTCTTACTTCAGAGGATACAGTTTCAAACATCCTTGATGATATGAAGATTTCTTATAATTATATTGATCTGTAGGAGTTTTTTAAATGGAATTAAAGCATAACATTCATAAATCCGGTCCTAATTTTCCAGGAACGGATTTTATTAAGGAGAAAATCATAGGAAAAAGGTATGTTAATACAAAGGTGGTAGATTTCCACGTGCATATCTTTCCTGATGAAATTGCAGAAAGAACAATCAGTAAACTGGAAGATCTTAGTGGGATTGGGCCATATACCCGCGGAACAGCCGCAGATTTAAAAGCTTCCATGGAGAAATCAGGAACAGATATCTCTGTGGTACTTCCTATTGTTACAAATCCTGCCAAGGCATCACATATTAATCAGGTGGCAGCACGCACTAATGAGACTTTTAGTGAGACAGGTATCATGTCTATTGGCGGAATTCATCCTGATAATGATAATTATAAGGAGATCATTAAAGAGATAAAGTCTCTTGGACTTAAAGGTATCAAACTTCATCCGGATTATTATGGTGTAAGACTTGATGATATCAGACTTGAAAGGATTATAGATGAGGCTTCAAATCAGGGATTATTTATAGTAACTCATGCAGGTCCTGATATCGGACTCTATCCACCGGCCCTTAGTCCCGTAGATAGCATCGTAAAGGTAATAAAGGATGTCAATCCTGAAAAATTCATCCTGGCTCATATGGGAGGATGGATGGTATGGAATGAAGCTTTTGATAAATTAAGAGAAACAAATGTTTATCTTGATACTTCATTTTCAATTGGTGAGATAAACTGGAAGCAGTTATCTAAAATAAGATATGGTTTCCATATGATGAATGATGACCTCTTTGTAAAGATGGTCAAAGGATTTGGCAGCGAGAGAATACTCTTTGCCACTGATTCTCCATGGTCAGATCAGAAGGAATATATTGACAGGATCAGTATCATGCCTCTCTCTGATGAAGAGAAAGATAATATTTTTTATAAGAATGCATATAAGCTGTTACAGCTTTAAATAAATGGAGGTACATTATGCCACAGTTGTTAGAAATAAAAGGGCTGACTGTTAACGTGAGCGATAAAGAGATTCTTCACGGAGTTGATCTTAATGTCAACAAGGGAGAAGTTCATGTGTTGATGGGACCAAATGGTGCCGGAAAATCAACACTTGGCTACGCATTAATGGGAAATCCTAATTATTCAGTAACGGGAGGTTCAATAACCTTTAACGGCAAAGATATCCTGGAAGAGAACGCAGCAGAGCGCGCAAAAGACGGACTGTTCCTTTCGTTCCAGAATCCTATTGAAGTTCCTGGTATCACACTTTCAAATTTTATCAGAAGTTCTGTTGATCAGAAGACTGGTAAGCGTTCAAGACTCTGGGACTTCAGAAAGAAGTTAGAAAAAGAAATGAAGGTTCTTAAGATGGATCCTTCATATGCTGATAGAGATCTTAATGTAGGTTTTTCAGGCGGCGAGAAGAAGAAGGCAGAGATTCTTCAGATGCTTATGTTAAAGCCTGATCTTGCAATCCTTGATGAGACTGATTCGGGACTTGATGTTGATGCAGTAAGAACTGTATCAGATGGTGTGGAAGAGTTCATGAAGGAAAGAGAAGGAGCACTTATTATCATTACACATAGTACAAGAATTCTTGAGTCACTTCATGTTGATTATACTCACATTCTTGTTAATGGTAAGATCGTTGCTTCAGGAGATGGTTCTCTTGTAGATGAGATCAATGAAAATGGATTTGAGAAATATTTAGGTAAGTAATCTGACCAGATTAATTTAGGAGACTATATGAAAGAAAAGACTAAAGTCGAAGATATTTCAAGAGAGTTCTATGATTTCAGATATGAGGAAAAGGACTACTACAGGGTAGATGAAGGACTTACAGAAGAGATTGTAGAACAGATTTCAAAAGAAAAGAATGATCCTGAATGGATGCGTGAATTCAGACTGAAATCTCTTGAAGAATACCGTAAGATAAGAGTCCCTCAGTGGGGACCTTCTATAGATGGTCTTAACATGGATAATATCGTTACCTATGTAAGACCAAAGAATAATAAAATGAGTGCTGACTGGGATGAAGTTCCGGAAGAGATCAAAGAGACTTTTGAAAAGCTTGGTATTCCAAAGGCTGAAAGAGAGAGTCTTGCAGGGGTTGGAGCCCAGTATGATTCAGAACTTGTTTATCATAATGTAAAAGAAGAAGTTGCAGCTCAGGGAGT
>DFFQ01000150.1 GCA_002371025.1 Lachnospiraceae bacterium UBA3772
CATCGCTGACAGCTTGTTTATAATAACACCCTAAAACGGATACGTCAACCACTTTTTTGAAATTTTTTTAAAGTTTTTTTTCGTTTCTAAAAAGAATGGCTTATTTGCGTCGTTTCAGGGTGTAAAAAAGTTTCTAAGTTCCCGATTTTTTAAGGGATTTGAGTATTATTTTCCCAGTTCTTCCATAAAACTTTTTTTCAAAATATTAAGACCCTTTATAAGAGTTTCATCGTCAATGATAAGTGGTGGCATAACTTTATCCACTTCATCTCTTCTTCCAGCTCTTTCCATAATAAGCCCGTTGCTAAAAGCACGGACTGATACACGTTTACTAAGGTCACTGTCATGGGTATCAATTCCCCAGATGAATCCAATACCTCTTACTTCAAATCTGTCATCAAGAGGTTTGATCTCATTGTTAAGGAAATCCTCAATGATCTTAGACTTTCTCTTTGTCTCTTCTTCCATATGGTTATCATTAAAAAGTTCTAAGGCAGCACGAGCAGCAACCATAGCAAGCTGGTTACCTCTGAAAGTTCCATTATGCTCCCCCGGACTCCAGATATCTAATTCTGGTCTGAATAATGTAAGTGCAAATGGGAAACCATATCCACCTACTGATTTTGACAATACAAATATATCCGGCTGAATGCCCGCTCTTTCAAACGAGAAAAATGATCCAGTTCTTCCACAGCCAACCTGTACATCATCAATTATAAGTAAAATGTCATTTTTATCACAGAACTCTCTTACAGCTTTAAGATATTCCACACTGAATACCTGAATACCGCCTTCCGCCTGAACTGTTTCAAGTATAAGAGCAGCTGGCTTTTCAACGCCTGAATGATCATCGTCTACTAAGGTCTGCATATATTTAACTGTATCAAGTCCATCAAACATATATGGAGCTGGAATATGTGTAACATTTGTAAGAGGTACGCCTGCTCCCTGTCTTGCTCCTCTTTCTGCTGTAAGAGAGAGTGTTCCTAAGGTCATACCATGGAAACATCCCATAAGGCACCAGATTTCAGATCTCTTCTTAACTTTTCTTGCCAGTTTTAATGCAGCTTCAACACCATTAGTTCCAGTTGGACCTGGAAACATAATCTTATAATCCATTTTTCTTGGCTTAAGGATACTCTCCTCAAAATATGAAATAAATGCCTCCTTGGCCTCTGTATGCATATCCATGGCATGCATAATGCCGTCCTTCTCAATATATTCAATAATCTTTTCTTTGATATATGGATTGTTATGTCCATAATTAAGGGCACCTGCCCCACAGAAAAAATCAATATATTCCTTACCGTTTACATCAGTGATCTTAGCTCCCTTTGCTGTAGCAAGCTCCTGATCAAAAATTCTGCAATATGATCTTACTTCAGACTCATACTGCATAAAGACTTCTTTACCCATTTCCATTCTTTCCTTTCACACAATTATTGAAGAAAATTAGTCTTCTCGCTTTCGAACTCTCTAAGTCTTATCTTATATGTTTCATCCATTTCTTTTTCAAATTTAAGACGTGGTTCTTCTACTCCCATATCTTTCATATATTTTCTTAAAAGATCCGGATTAAGTATAAACAATGGTCCTATAAGATATGTGGCTAAAAAGTTATTTTTTCTAAAGCCTTCATACTCTGATTCTTTATTTATTCCACATCCACGAATTGAATGAAATGCATAACATTTCTTATTGTCGCCATAACTAAAGCTAAATACCGCCTTATGTCCCATAATAGATGAATCAAGTCCATCCATCTTACCTAAATAAAGAGTATTATAGCGCTTCAGCATATCTCTTTTTGCAGTAAGTCCGGTTATTCCAAGACCCGATACTGCCTTGTTCTTACCTTCGATCTTTTCACCAAAGATTTCAATGGCATTACCTGTAAAAAGCATAGGGCACCCTTTATCAATCAGTTCTATGATTCTGTCCTTATATGGCTTCAATTTATTTATAACTATTTCCT
The DNA here is from genome assembly GCA_002371025.1 of Lachnospiraceae bacterium UBA3772. Taxonomy (GTDB): domain Bacteria; phylum Bacillota; class Clostridia; order Lachnospirales; family Lachnospiraceae; genus Eubacterium_Q. Next base: position 1,976 of record DFFQ01000150.1, read on the forward strand.
GAGTTCTTTCAGACATTGACCCCATATAAATAAAGTCAACATCTCCCTTTACAAATCTTGGTTCATCTGTAAGCGCAGTATGTACCACCTCTACTTCATTTGTAAGAGCTACTGATTCCTCAAGATATCTAACATTAAATGTATCTCCATAAAGATTACAAACTTCAGGATATAAATACTCAATAACAATCTTTTTCATTAGTTATTACCTCCATTCCTAAGACTCTTCTTTAAAAGGTCATTAAGTTTGTCAGTATTGGCCTGTTCATACATATCATATAAAATGTATATAGTTTCACCTTTAGTTTTATTTAATTCCTCAGGGATCTTCTCGATTTCTTCATGTGCAATGATCTTTTCTTCTGGTACCCCTGCTAAAAGGAGTCTGAATTTAACATCCATAGCTCTATGTCCACCTACAGCTATTTTCTTTATTGATGGATCATTTAAGAATTCAAAATCGCAGTCATAGAACCAGGCAATATTTTCTGATGATTCCAGATTATCATGGAAATCTTCAATAAGAAGGCAGACTTCCTTCTCTCCCGGCTCATTCTTTACATAATCAAAAACTATGGAGCAGGCAACAGGATTCTGGCCTTTAGCCAGATTATTAACTATATGCACTCCATTTACTGTCTCTTTCATATATCTGGACTTTGCGATCTCAAGCTCGCCAAAAGCCTTCTTTATGTCCTTATCCTTAATTCCAATCTCCCTTAAAAGAGTGATGCAGGCCACTTCGTTATATACATTGAAAACACTATCCGATGCCATATTATATTCAGATACATTTCCATCCTTGGTTTTAATCTGTATTTTTGCTGCATCCTTATCAACCCTGGTTACAAGATAATCAGCCTCAGGTGACTTATAGCCACAGTTAGGACAATATGCCTTACCAATGTGATGGTAACGCACGAATTCATACTTTAATTTTGTATAACAATTAGGACAGATACGAGCATCATTTACAATGTTAACAGATTCTTTTCTATCTGATTCCAAACGGTCAATTCCAAAAAAGACCTTCTTATTCTTACCTTCAGCTTTCATACGATTACTGATAAGATCATCCGAATTAAGGATAAGCACAGTCTCTTCCGAAAGAGAACTATTGATTATATTAAAAATGAATTCAGAATGGGCATTACGCTTTAATGAATCACGGAATAAATTTGTAACCACAAGATAATTTGGCTTTATATATGGATAGATCCTAAGAGAACTTCTTTCATCCACTTCAAGAACACAGATCTTATATTTTGGCTTATTAAAGAGAGTTACCCCACTAAGAAATGTAGTAGATATTCCTCCTATAGTATTGGAACCAGCTCTGTTACTAAGGACCTTATGTCCTGTTTTTTCAAGAACATCAATTATCATATTACAGGTAGTAGTCTTCCCATTTGTACCTGTAACAGCGATAATAGTCTCAGGTTTTGCAACCTTATTATAGAATTCTGGATCTATTCTTCTTGCAAGATTTCCCGGAAAATGACTTCCATTAAGATGAAGAGCCTTTCCAAATATTTTAATTCCCAAACGGGCACATTTCGCCACAAAAAGCGCTATATAAAATCTCACTTTTAAATTTCCTCCATTTAAATATAGGTAACCGAAAAGATTTTACTCTCTTAGTATCATTTCGTCAACAAAGCATGCTTCATAGCGGTCCTACTTAAAGATCACGTCTGTCACATTTGTAAAAATATGCATGAGCATATTTTTATTATTGATAAAGGTTAGAATCTGGCTTCCTTCAACAGCCTTATCAAACTCATTTCCCATAATTAAAGATGCAGCCGCCATAACTAACCAGGATATCAACACTCCAAATACGATACCTGCCGCAAATCCACCCAGCTTATCTACAAATTTTACAAGTACAATAGATCCAAATATAGAATTCAGTACTGCAGTTAAAATAATGAGAAGGATTCTTATAACCACAAATGTAACAATGCAGGCAATGACATTTACCCCCATATATGCCACGTTTCTTGCAATGTAACGATAAATATTATCTACACCCATTTTTTCATAGGTTTCGTTATTATCATTTGCAATAAGTGCATTGGACATAAACTGAGGAATGTTTATCTGTTTGATCAGACTTACCTTTTCACTTTTGTCAATACTTTTATTCATATACTCTTTTGTATACGTGTCGAGAATGCCTGAATCAATTTCTTCTCCCGCAAGCTTCCTATATTCATCTCTAATCCCTTTTTCTACATTCTCTTCAAATTTTTTATAGATTTTTTCTTCAATAGAATCATCTATCTTTGTATTTTCAATAAGAAACTGACTCGTATAGGGTGTTAATAAATAACAAAGAACAAGGGCTATAACCGTAGCAAGCGTTCCTATCACCGCACGGAAAAGCCCTCTCTTTAGACCTATAAGAGCAGAAATAATTATCACTAAAAGTACGATAATTGTAAGTGCCATATAAATCTCCTTTAATCAGTGTCCATCATACGCAGTAAGCTTGATGGTCTCTGTTTTATCTTCAAATGTTACTATATATTCATCACTCTTTGATGCAGGTATCATATTCATAACCTGAGAATCAAAAGAATATCTGAATTTAGTACGTCCCTTAGTAGTTACTATGAGGCATTGATTGCCTCCGGTAAAAATAATCTCATCTTCAGCAGCATAAATCTGCTTATAGTTTAGATCAAACGGAAATTCAAATTTCTCTTTTCCATTCAGATCATATAATTTCATGGTATAATATGCAGCCGATGTAGCTGTGGCTGTATCATTTCTTTCAACTGTTCCCACATATTTCTCCGAATAAAATATACTCTGTATCTCATTATCATACTTTATTCTGGCTCTCTCTGAAGGTTTTTCTTTCATATCATAAATGATGATTTCCTTATCAGAAAATGCAGCAACTATGTCATTTGTAAGGAATTCAACCTTTGGTATCATTTCTGATTCAAATGTAAATCCTCCTACCATTCTATCTGCATTTGCATTCTGTCCAACTTCGCCAAAATTATATGCAGTAAGTTTGATATTGGTATTTATACCATTCATATAAAAATAACTGGAGAAAAGCTTTTGTCCATCATGTGAAATACTGATATCAATAGGATAACCACTCTTATTGATGGATGTCTGCATCTCATAAATAGGCTGCCCCACTGAGCTGTACATATTGACATAATTTGTCTCACTACTTTCAAGAACACAGGTAAATGCTCCCTGCTTTGCCACATCAATATCTACAACTGTATATGGCATGGTAACTTCACTTACAAGTCCATCAAGGTTAAACACATACACATTATTGCCACCCTTATCTGCAACAACTGCATAATTCCCTCTTTGAGAAGCAATAGGATTTTTAGTATTTATACCGGCTGTCCATACATTGTTACCATTAGAATCAATATAGGATACTCCATCCTGTGAGTATTTTAATAGATTATCTCCAAATTGTATAAATTTAGAATTAGTATCAAATACCACCTCAGTAGAATGTACTACCTTATATCCGCGGAATCTTCGGAGTCTTGTATATACATAGAAGCATGCTCCAAATAGTACCACCGCTGTAACAAGAACCATCAACAGTTTAGCTTTTAATCTGCTGCTTTGTCCTAATCTTTTACTATTCTCGGCTGCCATCTCCTGCGATCCGCCAATATTTATTACATTGTCATATCCTGTATCATTCTTTCTAAATGCCATATTTACTTAAGCCTTCCCTCAATCTTTAGGAGTCGGATTCTTATAATAAGCTATGGCATCTGACACAGTATCCGCTGCACCATCCGCCATGATCTGTATAAGATCATTAAGCCTGTCCTGAGTACAGAACTCTTCTCCTATATATGAAGCATAATTATTTGAGATGAAAAGACATTTTTCTTTATATGCCTTCTCTGTATCTGAAAGCTCTGCTGTAAGGCTCTCCTTATTGTTAAGGATTTCATCTAACGCTGGCTTTCTTCTGTTATTTATCTCATTCATTATATCGTTTTTTACGCATTCGTCAAAATTTTTTAAAGCATCTCTCTTCTCATCACTGATATTTTCTGCTTCTTTATTAAGCTCCCTTATTCTGTCATCAAAATCTGACAGTTCATAGAAACTTTCATCTTTATCCTTTAATATTCTCTTCCTTATAGCCTTGATCTTATTGTCATTAAAAGCTATCTCATTTCTTATTTCTCTTCCTTCTTTTATCTCTTCAAGATATTTAACCTTGGTGCCAATATAAATGAAGAAATATATAAGAATAAGAACTATCACTACTCCAGCTAAAACAATAACTGATATTATATCTCTCTTTTTCTCATTCATTCCAGCAAAGGCGGTAATTCTAAGCAGCCAGGTAAGTACAGTTGGAAAACAAAGATAAATGAGAATAAATGAACCTACCATCTTTAAAAGATCAAGAAATCCCTTAGGCATAAACATAAAATAATAAAATTTTGTCCTGCAGAATAAAGGAACCTTGTTTTCTTTAAATAACTTCTTTATCTGCTTTTCTTTATGTCTGTTATCCAGTCTTAATTCTTTAGTCTCTTCTTTGATTCGTTCATTAACCTGAGCACTTTTTCCTTTATCTCTTGCAGCTTCAGCCTTTTTAACTTTAGCCTGATTTTCATTAATATGTCTGTTATATTCACTGCTTAATTCCAGGCGTCTCTTCTTAATAGTTGAATCAATCTCATCTCTTATGGACTTTTCCTCATCAGCAGCTGACTTTTTAGCCTTCTTTAATTCGTCTTTTATAGTCTGCAGTCTCTGATTAAGAGTATCTCTTTCAACCACAGCCTCCCTTACTTTAACAAGAAAGTCCCCATCTTCCCTGAATACATTTTCCGCCATTACTAGTTCTCCTTAGCCAGTATTTCAGCATTCCTTTGTTTATAAAAAATAAAGGCCTGTGCCAAGGCACAGGCCAAACACAAATTCTATTTTACCGCTAATTCATCGCTTTATCAACTGCACTTATTAAAGCTTGTGCAGAAGCAATGATAATATCGTCTTCAATGCCACATCCCCAGAAGTTTTTTTCCTCTCCCTCTGTCTGGATACCCACATAAGCGCAGGCCTTTGAATCAGAGCCTCTGTTAAGAGCATGCTCTTCATAAGTAACTAGTGAGAACTGTATCTTAAAATGTCTCATGATAGCATTACTTATAGCATCGAGACGTCCATTACCATGTCCATGGTAAACCTTTGAAACCCCATCTCTTTCAATTGCGATCTCACAGGTGATACCTCCCTTTTCCTGAATGAAGCTGCAAGCCTTAAATTCAATAGGTTTCTTCTGATTAACATATTCTTCAACAAACATAGTATATACTTCTTCTGGTTTAAGTTCCTTATGTTCTCTGTCTGAAACGCCTTTGATAAAGTAACCTACATCTTCCTTCATCTTCTTAGGAAGTTCCATACCATATTTTGTCTCAAGGATAAATCCGATTCCACCCTTACCAGACTGGCTGTTAATCCTTATTACATCTCCATCATATGTACGTCCGATATCACTTGGATTAAGTGGAAGATAAGGCACTGTCCACATCTGATCAGGATCATCTTCTCTACATTTCATGCCTTTAGCAATGGCATCCTGATGTGATCCAGAAAATGCAGCAAATACCAGCTTTCCACAATAAGGCTGTCTTGGTGGAACTTCCATCTCTGTAAATTTTTCATATACTTCCTGAATACGAGGCATGTCTGAAAAATCAAGTTTAGGATCTACTCCATGAGTAAACATGTTCATTGCAATAGTTATGATATCTACATTTCCTGTTCTTTCGCCATTTCCGAAAAGTGTTCCTTCTATTCTGTCAGCACCTGCAAGAAGACCAAGTTCAGCATCTGCCACGCCGCATCCTCTGTCATTATGTGGATGAAGAGAAAGAATAACATTTTCTCTATACTTTAAATTCTTATTCATATATTCTATCTGGCTGGCATAAACATGAGGAAGAGACATCTCCACTGTTGCCGGAAGATTGATTATTGCTTTTCTATCTTCTGTTGGCTGCCATACATCAAGTACTGCATTACAAACTTCAAGAGCATAATCAACTTCAGTACCTGTAAAACTTTCAGGTGAATATTCAAATCTGTATGGAGCACCTGCTTCATCAGCCAGCTTCTTTAAAAGTGCAGCTCCTTCTATAGCAATACGTTTTACTTCTTCTTTAGACTTTTTAAATACCTGTTCGCGCTGCGCAAGAGAAGTTGAATTATACACATGAACTATGACATTCTTTGGATCTGCTCCCTGAACAGCTTCAAAAGTTTTCTTTATGATATGTTCCCTTGCCTGTGTGAGAACCTGTATTGTAACATCATCAGGTATCAGGTTATCTTCAATAAGTCTACGGCAGAATTCATATTCTGTATCACTTGCAGCAGGGAAACCAATTTCAATCTCTTTAAAACCGATTTTTATAAGTTCTTTGTAGAATTCGATCTTTTGTTCAAGATTCATTGGTGTTACAAGAGCCTGATTGCCATCTCTTAGATCAACTGAGCACCATGCAGGAGCATGATCTATATACTCTTTATTAACCCATTCAGTACAATTAACTGGTGGCATAAAATAGCCTCTTTTGTAATGATCGTAATTCTTCATTTGCTTTTTCCTCCATTTTTAGTGATTGTTAGTACATGTCTTTTTGCCTATGCTGCCCTAAAACTTATTTTATCATTTTTCAATAAAAAAAGCCTCTGCAACAGCATGCTGTTGCAGAGGCGAATAATACGCGGTACCACTCTGCTTCATATCTTCTAAATTTGAAGATACCTCATTATCAGATACGAATGCATTCTGCATTTTATATCCTCCCACATATAACGGTTGGGTTCCGTCCTAAGGCTACTACTATTTCACCCGGCTGCTCCGAGGCGAGTTCGAAGATATTTCCTCCACTGTCTCGCAGCAACCGACAGCTCTCTCTTTGGAATCCCTATCTCTACTATTCCTCTTCATGGCATTTAGATTATAAACTTTATATTGGGACTTTAGCACACAGATGCGTTAAAGTCAACCATAAAAATGTCATTTTAACTTAAATATTTCTGTCTAATACCATTTTGCTAAAAAGAATTATTATTTCACTCCAACTAAATAAGTGATACAATTACCTAGATTTTATTTAAGAAATCTAAGGCTAAATGAAAGGAATCCAAATATGCCAGAAATAACCAATGACTGGGCTAAAGAATTAAAGCCGGAATATAGCAAACCTTATTATAAAGAATTATTCAATTTTGTTGGAAAGGAATATGCAACTCACACCGTTTATCCTCCTGGAGATGATATCTTTAATGCATTTCATCTCACACCTCTTAAAAATGTAAAAGTGGTGATAATCGGGCAGGATCCTTATCACGAACCAGGCCAGGCTCACGGTCTTTCATTTTCAGTAAAACCAGGAGTTGATATCCCGCCTTCACTTTTAAATATCTATAAAGAATTACATGAAGACTTAGGCTGTTACATCCCTGATAACGGATATCTTGTAAAATGGGCCAACCAGGGAGTTCTTTTACTTAATGCTGTTTTAACAGTAAGAGCCCACGAAGCAGCTAGTCATCAGAATAAAGGCTGGGAAGAATTCACCGACTCAGTTATAAGAATAGTAAATAAAGAAGATCGTCCCATCGTATTCCTTCTTTGGGGAAGCTTTGCCAGAAGCAAAAAGAAGATGCTAAACAACCCTAATCACCTGATCCTTGAAGCTCCTCATCCAAGTCCTCTCTCAGCATATAGAGGTTTCTTTGGATGCAGACATTTTTCAAAAGCTAATGAATTCCTTGAAAGTAAAGGACTTACAGGTATCGATTGGCAGATTGACAATCTTAAATGATTAAAGTCTCCATAACAAATCATTAATCACCAAGGAGTAATCATGGAAATATATATAATGCGTCACGGCACCACAGACTGGAATGTTCTTAAGAAGATTCAGGGAAATACCGATATTCCTCTTAATGAAGAAGGAATGGCTTTAGCAGATAGAAGCGGTGAGAATCTTAAAGATACTGACTTTGATGTAATCTATACAAGCCCTCTTAAAAGAGCTTATAGAACTGCTGAGGGAATTAGAGGAAACCGCACTGAGATTCCTATCATAAAAGATAACAGACTTATTGAAATGAATTTCGGAATATATGAAGGAAAAACCTCGGAAGAAAGAGAGATTATATCCCACAACACTTTCTCTTACTTTTTTAAAGCTCCTGAAAAGTTTATTCCAGGAGAGGGCGGAGAAAGTTTTGATGACCTTCTTAAAAGGACAAAGGACTTTATGCAGAATATGATTGAGCCACTGGCCCTTCTTTCTCCAGAAGAAAACCCTTTTCGTCCCGGTCATTTAGTAGAGCGAGTATTCATTTCCGGCCACGGCGCCATGAATAAAGCCCTTATGATGTATATTAAAAAATGCACCGACCTTTCAAAATTCTGGGACGGCGCATTACAGGTAAATTGCAATATTATAATTGTAGAATATAAAGATGGTAAATATTCTGTTAAAAATGAATCAGCTTTCTTCGGTTAATTTCTTCTTTCTTTTATGGAGTGCAACAAAGAAAGCTCCAACAATGAAAGGAAAAATAAGGCTGTAGAATCTATAAAGGATAGCTGCAGCTGCTGCAGTTTCTTTAGCAATGATAAGACTAAAAACTGTGATAAATACAAACTCAAATGTACCAAGTCCTGCAGGTGCTACCATTACGCAGCTGATCATATTGACAACTGCTAGAAGCAGCAATACCCTTACAGGGTTCAGCTTATAATGAGGTAAAAGCACTATCCAAGGCATTATATACCAACAGCAAAGCTTTAACATATTAAGGCCAAGAAGGAGGAAAGCTTCTTTCTTTCGTGAAAGGATATTTCGTCCTTCTTTATTAAATGCTGTAACATTTGTTTCTATAAGTTCCAGCTTGTCATGGAAACGTCTTCCTTCTTTTAAAACTTTTCTTGCAATCTTAAGTATCAGATCCGCAAGCCATTTTGAAGCCGCAAGGAACATAAGAAAAGCTACAATAACAGCTATAACAATGACACCTAAGGCCACATAACCTTCATAACTGGCAATACCTTTTTCTTTTGTAAAAAGAAGTATGATAAATGACACAGTTCCCATTATACCTATGGCTATCTTTTGAAAAGTATACTGAGTAAGAGTCATTCCTGTTCCCTTTGAAACCGGAACTCCACAGGAATTAAGATAATAAATCTCTGCAAAACCCGAGGCAGATCCTAAAGTTGCCGCCTTATAAAAAGCACAGTAAAGCCCGCATTTTATGCCATCCCAGAGACTTATCCTCTCTTTATCAAAGTATGTCATTCTATAAATTATGGCTCCTTCAAAAAAGAAATAACAAAGAGAAGCCACTGCAACTAATACATTTACCCAAACCGGTAAATTTATGATAATATTCGCAGCTTTATCAAAGGTTTCTTTCTGCCATATATAAGCCAGATAAACAAGAGCAAAGATTATCGCCCATTTAATAATTCCATTTCTGATTTCCTTTTTCATCTTAACACCCAATATCTTGTCTTTATTTCACTCAAAAAACAATACAATATATGATAAAAAAAGTAAAGCCGGAAATCTCTTTCCGGCTTCATTACATCTTAATTTATTTTTCCTTTTTGCCCGTTTTAGCTGCAGATTTCTTTGGTGTCTTTTTGGTTACTGTTTTCTTCTTTATTTCTTTAGTAGTTTCATCTTCATAATCATATTTTAAAACCGTAACCGAAAGAGGAGGCACATCCATAACAATTGAATACTGCTCTCTGTCACATGGCTCTTTTACCGCCTCGAACTTCTTCTTATTATTTCTTCCAAGTCCCCCAAATCTTTCCTCATCTGATGAAAGTATCTCTTCATATTTTGTAAGACATGGAACCCCGATCTTATAATCTTTTCTTTCAACAGGAACGAAGTTACATATAAACATCAGCTGATTCTTAGCCGAAGAACCTCTTCTTACAAATGCATAAATACCACTCTTTGCATCATCAACCTTTGTCCATTCAAATCCAATCTGCTCATTATCATTATAGTAAAGCGCATCATACTTTGTATAAATATGATTCAGTTCCTTAACCCATTCCTGCATTCCCTTATGAAGAGGATTATCAAGAAGGAACCAGTCAAGGCTTCTAGCTTCACTCCATTCACGGCTCTGAGCAAATTCCTGTCCCATAAAGAGAAGCTTCTTACCTGGATGACCTAACATAAATCCATATGCAGTTCTAAGGTTTGCAAACTTATCCGCCTCTTCTCCAGGCATCTTATTTAACATGGAACATTTAAGATGCACTACCTCATCATGAGATATAACAAGGATATAGTTCTCTGCATATGTATAGCTGATGGAGAAAGTAAGCTTATTATGATTAAAACTTCTAAAATATGGGTCTGACTTCATATATTCAAGGAAGTCATTCATCCATCCCATATTCCATTTAAATAAGAATCCCAGTCCATCCATAGAAGAAGGTGCTGTAACTCCAGGCCATGCAGTAGATTCCTCTGCAATAAGATATGCTCCCGGATTTCTTTCTTCCATAACACTGTTGATAGTTCTTAAAAGATCTATTGCCTCAAGATTCTCTTTTCCGCCATTTTTATTTGGAACCCATGCTCCATCTCTCTTTCCATAGTCAAGGTAAAGCATTGATGCTACAGCATCAACTCTTAAGGCATCAATATGGAATTTTTCAACCCAGAAAAGCGCATTTGCAGCAAGAAAATTAGCAACTTCATTGCGGCCGTAATCAAATATATAAGTTCCCCAGTCAGGATGTTCTCCCTTTCTAGGATCTGCATTTTCATAAAGCGGCATGCCATCAAATCTTCCAAGGCCATGAGCATCCTTAGGAAAATGTGCTGGAACCCAGTCAAGGATAACCCCAATATGTCTCTTATGCATCTCATCGATAAAATACATAAAATCATCCGGTGTTCCATATCTTGATGTAGGTGCATAATAATTTGTAACCTGATATCCCCATGAACCATCAAATGGATATTCTGCGATACCCATAAGTTCCACATGGGTATATCCCATTTTCTGAAGATAATCCCCCAACTGACCTGCTAATTCTCTATAATTATAGAATCCAAAATCTGAATCCTCATCTTTTTTCTTCCATGAACCCAAATGACATTCATAGATAGACATTGGCTCTTTAAGCCTGGTAACCCTGTCTTTCTTTGATCTATTGTTCATCCAAGTTTTGTCGTTCCATTTATACTGATTGATATCATATACGATATTCGCATTATCTGGTCTGACCTGATTATAATTTCCGTATGGATCATCTTTATAAAGGATCTCACCAAATCTTGTAAGGATCTGGAATTTATATACAGCTCCCGGAAGCACATCCGGAATAAAGAGCTCATATATTCCTGATGCTGAATGAATCTGCATCGGGTTCAGCATTCCATCCCACATATTAAAATCACCTACAACAGATACGCGACGGGCATCCGGTGCCCATACCGCAAAATATGTACCTTTAACACCATCAATCTCACATGGATGAGCACCCATTTTTTCATAAATATCATAATGCTTTCCTTCTGCAAAAAGATAAGCATCAAAATCAGTGATTTTACCCTCATATGCATATGCATCTGCGGATTCCACCACACTTCCATCATAATATTCTGTTTTTAACCTATATTTATTTCCTTGGATTTTTGTTGTTGGAAAATAAATTCCATAGAAGCCATCCTCACTTATTTTCTCCAAAGGATAATAAGTCTTTCCTGTGGCTGTTCTTACAGAAACCTTTTCTGAATGTGGCCTGTAGCAGGTTATTACCTGTCCGTCACCATAATCATGGATACCTAAGAGCTGCCTTGGAGCATTGATCTTGCCCGCCATAAGCTCATCATATAGAATCCAGTTCACCCAGTTATTAAGTCTCTCATTCATGTAAATTATTCCTCCTGCCATTCACATACACTTTTTATGCATAACCCTGATAGACGTTAGAACGTCACCACCTTATTTTACCACGAAGACTCTCTTCGTGCATCAAATAATTTATTCTATTTTTCTTGCCTTAAGCTTACTGCTTAAGCTATACTTTACACATGGAAAACGAGAGTTGTGACATACTTACATTGTGGTATGTGACATTCTTACATTGCGGTATGTGACATTCTTACATTGTGGCATGTGACATTCTTACATTGTGATATGTGACATTCTTACATTGTGGCATGTGATATTCTTACATTATGAAAAAAGGATCTGATAAGAAATGGCAAAAAAATCTGAATCAACAAAAGGAATGGCCGAGTTATCCCGGGAAATTAAAGAAAAGTCCTTTCATAACCTATATCTTCTTACAGGATCCGAGCACTATCTCATAAATCAGTTCAGGGACCAGCTTGTTTCGGTCCTTGTTCCAGAAGACGATACTATGAATTTTTCTCATTATGACACCTCATCTGCTGATGGAAAGACCATCGCAAATGACATCGTAACTCTTCCATTTTTTGCTGAGCATAGAGTCATTTTAGTTGAAGACAGTGGTTTTTTCTTAAAGGCAAATGAAGACCTACTTGAAGGTCTTGAAAAAATGGCTGATGAAAATATCCTGATCTTCTGCGAACACGATATTGAAAAGCAGGGACAGCTCACAAAGGCAGTTGATAAAAGAGGAAAACTATATAAGATCTTTGATGAGAAAAATGCTGTATATACATTTGATACCATGGATGAAAGAACTCTCCTTACCTGGTTAAAAAAGAAGATTACCGACGAAGGACTTACCGTGGATGATCAGGCAATATATAGACTTTACGAAGTTGCCGGCCCTGACATGACCAACCTTTCAAATGAAGTGGAAAAACTGATCTGCTATTCCTTAGAAAAAAATAAGATTACAGCTGATACAGTCGATGAAATATCCATTTCTAAAACTGAAGATAAAGTATTTGAAATGGTCGATGCCATATCAAAACATGATAAAAAGACAGCTATACTTCTTTATAATGATTTAATGATCTTAAGAGAAGCTCCTATGAAGATCCTCACTCTTATCACAAGACATTATAATATCTTAAGTCAGCTTTCTCTTATGGATAATGAGAAGTATGATCATACAAGAATGTCTAAAGTAGCAGGGATAAATCCTTATTTTATCAAGAAATATATGACCATCGTAAAACAGTATAAATATAAAGATCTACTTAAAGCAGTTACTCTCTGTCAGGACACAGATTATGCCATAAAGACAGGAGCCTTAAGTGATAAAGATGCATTAGAAAAACTTATTATTTCACTTGTTTAAGTTTTTCTAATTAAATATCACGGGATAATTTTCCCCGTTAGAGCGCGGTTCATAACTCACAATGCAAATAAAAAAGACGCCTTTCGGCGTCTTTTTTATATAAACTAAGCAATCTTATTAACAGCTTTGTTAAGTCTTGAAATCTTTCTAGCAGCTGTATTCTTGTGAAGGATACCCTTCTTTGCAGCCTTATCAATCTTTGATGTAGCAACGAGAAGAGCTGAAGCAGCAGCTTCCTTGTTACCCTCAGCGATAGCAGCATCTACCTTCTTAACAAGAGTCTTAAGCTCTGTCTTAACTGCCTTATTTCTCATTTCCTTCTTCTTGCTTACAAGAATTCTCTTCTTAGCTGATTTAATGTTAGCCAATGTTCTTTACCTCCATAAAAGATTAAAAATAATAATTTATTATGAATGATTCCATTTAGCCAAGACACGGTCAGCTTTCTTAAAAAGCCGGGCATGTGAAACCACTATCTGCGTAAAAATTTACACGCAAAACATATAATACAACAGCCAATAATTATAGTCAAGTGAATATTTCTCCATCCTTCATTACAGTTATTTTTCCACTTGTTTAGTAAAAATACATAGTCAAAAGTAATATTGCGCCGCCACAAATCATCATCTTAACGCCACTTGACCTAACCTTCGCAACCTCATTAGGATTATCACGTAGTTCCTTTTTAGTTGAAAGTTTTGGTACAACTGCCATTATAAGTCCAATTACAAAAAGGACAACAGCAAGGATATACTGAGACATTTTGTAGTCCATATTTTTCCTCCCATACATTTATATTTTTCAGAATGATTATAGTTTAATCAAAACATATGTCAAGAGTTCGCCAACAAAAACCATTGTTTTTTGCCCCTTTATCATCTTTTATTTTTCTTTTCCGGAAGTTCTGCATACATACCATCCAGAAGTTCAATAATAAGTGGCATATTATTTATCAGTATTCTTTTCTTATCTCACTAATCTTATATATTTTCTTAAACTCTTCTAAATCCTTAGGTCCTCGTATCAGCATTACCTCAGTGAAATGACCATCTTCTTTATTCTTAAAACCAGCAACCTGCTCCCCGGTACAGATACTACACCTAACTACAGCTATCTGTTTATCAGAATCAAATGATATTTCATTACTAAGATTCCCCTTATGAATTGAATTAATTTTTAGCATTCTAAATTTACTCATGCTCTAATTTTTCCTTTGTTATCAAAAAAAAATTAAACTTTAACCAACAAAAATACTATATCATATATTAATGAGTGCCGAGACAATTTTATAGCAAAAAAGAGCTGAAAAAAAGAGTTTCGGAAAGGAGCTGAAAAAAAGAATGCAAAAAAGGCTTCAAAAAAGCTCACGCGTATATTAATAACCCAATGCATCACAAAGATTTTTAATCATTTTCCGTATATCTCTTGTATTTATTGGATACTTTCCACTTTCAAAAGTCCAGATTACCGAATTATGCTGATACAAACCATTTGCTTCGTATTCCCTTATCTTAAGCAAAGCTTCATCCCTATAGTCTCTGTCATCCATCATTCCAAAATGTTCCCAGTACACCTCATTTCTTTCTTTGATATTTAGTAATGTAAAATCAGGATGAACAGTTTTTTTCTTCAACTGAAGAGGTTTCTCATATAAAAACGGAATGGACAGCTCATCCAATATGTCAGCTATTATAACTTCAGACTTAGACCTTACCCTTAACCCTTTTCTTGTGTAATACTCTGGATAACCTTCTTTAAATGGCAAGCCTTCATATTTCTGCTGGCTCCATTGGTTTATAAAGTCTTTATCTGATGTAAAATGTGGATGTACCAATACTTGTTTTCCAGGTGACATTTGTTCGAGCACTGTTTCAAAAAAACTATTCATTCCACATTCCTTGCATAACATTAAAACTTCTATTTTCTCCTGCAGTTTTTCCGACAGTTTCTCATCATATTCAATCTGAGCAAGCACCAACGCAAGCTTAATGTCTCTACTTTTGATGTACTTTCCATTATTCCTTTCCCCCAATCTTCTAACATAATATTGAAATCCATAATTATGTCTGAACGCTCGTAATTTTGCTCCCTTAGGAACTGACTCTCTAATCTCTTCCAATTCATCTTTAATCTTTTGTAATTTTTCCTCCAAAGCAATAATCTCTTTTTCTATATCCTTATCTCTTATCATTGCTCCTCCTTTGTCATAATTATCATTTTCTCTAGCTTATTTCCTCCCTCGGCAGACACATCCTTCATTTTTAGCTTCTGTGTCTGCCTTTTCTTCTTTTTTAGCTTGCCTTATCACCTCTTCCGGCAGACACATCCTTCGTTTTTAGCTTCTGTGTCTGCCTTTT
>DFFQ01000238.1 GCA_002371025.1 Lachnospiraceae bacterium UBA3772
TTTTTTACCGCCGATTTTTTTCTTATTCATAATAGCCTCCTATGTTTCCTTCTCCGCCCATCATTTTTTCAAGATCATCAATCCTGTCGATTGGAAAAGGAGGATTTGCAAGAGGTTTCATAGCTATATTCATAAGTTTTAAAGGATTATCATCTTCGTTATGCTTTGAGAGTACAAATTCACCACAGAAGTTACATCTTTCGATGATATCCCAGCTTCCGTCTTCATTTACTGAAACACTGACAGGTTCCATAATACCGCCGCATTCTTCACCTTCTTCATCTTTTTCATGGATCATAGAAAGACAGTTAGGACAATGCTCATATATTTTATCAGTTGTATTTTCCCATCCACAGACAGGACATTTCTTTTCAATCATAGTAAACCTCTGTTTTATAAAATGAAAATTAATACTATTTTACATAGATAATGGTATTTTATCACAGTAATTGTAGAAAAAGGAGTAAAAACTACTTTTTTATTATTTTTCTCTACAAATTCACGGTTTTGTTGTATAATAGAATCCGTATGACTCTAGTTATGGTTTTCCTGTGGGAGTAAATGGAAAAGGGCGGATTATAGCTGAGTAAATATATATTAGGTAGGAATATGGTATGGTTCTTTACATAGTAAGTTTTTCTAAAAAAGGAAAATATCTTGCTGAAGACATAAAGAGAATGTTTTTGGATAAATATGTGGTGGCGCTCTTTGATAATGAGAATGCCACTGATATTGCTGCGCGGGCTATTGAAGACGGAGCGTGGCTTCTTTATATTGCACCTACTGATAAAGCTGTTGCTGCCATCAGTCCATTTGTAAAGAAGAAAACTCTCGATATTCCGGTTGCGGTTATAGATGAAGATGCTAAATTTGTACTTCCAATCGCATCAGGAGACTTAGGCCAGGGTACAACTCTTGCAGTTGAGGTTGCTGCTGCAACTCATGGAGAGCCTGTACTTACAATGGCTAAAGACATTGAGAAGAAAAAAGCAATAGACAGATTTGCCAAGGATAATTACCTTAAAGTACAGAATAGAGAAATGGTAACCGAATTATCTAAGAAACAGATAAGAGGTGAAATTTCTAAGGTATTTGTTGACAGTGAATATATATCCAGATTTTTAGAGGGAAAATATCCTCCTTCAATGAAGAAGACAGAGGATATGAAGGAGGCAAATATTGTTATTTCACAGGATAATCTTAAGGATGGTGTTTTATGGCTTTATCCAAGACATTTCTTTGTAGGAATTACCTGTGATGGAGAGAAGTCAGTAGATGAACTTTCTGATTTCATTCTTGGAATTTTAAATGCATGCACCATTGATCTCATGGATGTGGCTGCTATCGCCACAACAGACGAAGAGAAAGTGGATGTTGATATTAATAGATTTACCGCAAAGAATAGAATCCCATTTGTCACATTTAGTGATGAAGCATTAGGTATTAAAGATGAGGAAATCGGTGCGGTATGCGAGAGAGCTGCCATGGTAGCAGCTGGTGAAGGCGCTGAACTGCTTATGCCGGGTATCACAGAAAATGGCATAACAATGGCTATTGCCAGAAGGAAGATTTAACTTATCCAGTCTTAACTGGAAATATGATTACAGAGGTTATTTTAAATGAATATTATTATTGCAGGCTGTGGCAAAGTTGGAACAGAACTTGCCGGACAGCTCGCCAGTGAAGATAACGAGGTTACTGTAATTGATACTAATATGGAAAAGTTGACTCATGTATCAAAAAACAGTGATGTAATCGGTTATCAGGGTGACTGCACAGGTTATCACACACAACTAGATGCAGGCATAGAGAAGGCTGATCTTATGATTGCAGTAACAGATCAGGATGAGAAAAATATGCTTGCATGTCTTATTGCCAGAAAAGCCGGTAAGTGTAAGACTATCGCCAGAGTTAGAAATCCACAATATTCAGATGAAATAGAATATCTTAAAGAAGAACTTGGACTTTCAATGTCTGTTAATCCTGAGAGAGCTGCAGCAGAAGATATGGTAAGACTGCTCAGAGTTCCTTCAGCCCTTGACGTAGATACATTTGCAAAAGGTAAGGTAAATGTTATACGTCTTATTGTTCCGGAGGATTCAGTTCTTAATGGACTTGTTATTAAAGACATTGGAAAAAAAATAGGAAATAAAGGCCTTATCTGCATCGTTGAAAGAGACGGAAATGTTACCATTCCTAGTGGTGACTTTATTCTTCAGGCTGGAGACAGAATTTCAGTTGCCGTTGCTTTGGCAGATTTAAATGAATTCCTTGATAAATCTAAGATCAGAACTAAAAGGATTCAGAATGTCCTTATTGCTGGTGGAGGCATGATGAGTTATTACCTTGCCAAGAAGCTTATCAGTCTTCATATGTCTGTAAAGATCATTGATAAAGATAAAAAGAGATGCGAAGCTTTAGAAGCTATGCTTCCTAAGGCTATGATAATCAATGGAGATGCCACAGACAGGGAGCTTCTCATTGAGGAATCAATCGATAAGATGGATGCAGTATGTGCTCTTATGGATCATGATGAGGAAAATATCCTTCTCTCGCTTTATGTATCAAAAGTTTGCCATGCTAAGCAGCTTACAAGGATGCATAGAAATTCATATGAAGATATGGTTGGCGAACTTCCTGTGGGAAATATCATTTCAACCAAGAAGATCACCGCAGAATATATCCTTAGATTTGTTCGTTCAATGCAGAATTCTTATGGAAGCAATGTAGAATCTTTATACAGACTTGCTGATAATAAGGCAGAAGCATTGGAATTTACAGTAGGAAAAGGAGCAGAAGTTACAAAAGCTCCGATCAAAGATTTAAATATAATTCCTAATACACTTATTTGTTCCATAATAAGAAAAGGTGTTGTTATAAGACCGGGTGGAAATGATCAAATTCATTCCGGGGATAGTGTAGTAGTTGTTACTACCAATACAAGACTTAATGGAATAGATGAAATAATAAGGGGTTAAGGAGACGGTATGAATTATCTGATGATACTTAATACAATTGGAACGCTGCTCCAATTTGAAGGTCTTTTCCTTATACCACCTATTATTACAGGTTTTGTATATAGAGATAAAGAAACATTATGTTTTATATTAGTTGCTATAGGTTCTTCTTTAGTAGGAACCTTGGTAAAACTGATAAAGATTAAAAATAGAAAACTTCATGCAAAAGAAGGTTTTGTTATCACAGCTTTTGCATGGATAATAATGAGTATAGTAGGAGCGCTTCCATTTGTATTTACTGGAGCAATTCCTTCATTTACAGATGCTTACTTTGAAGTAGCATCAGGTTTTACTACTACGGGAGCCAGCATCCTTACAAATGTTGAGGCTTTAAGCCATTCACTTCTATTATGGAGAAGTTTCACTCACTGGCTGGGTGGTATGGGTGTTCTGGTATTTATCATGGCAGTTGTCCCATCAAGTGCTGATGAGATGCATATCATGAAAGCAGAAAGTCCGGGACCATCAGTAGATAAGCTGGTACCAAAGGTAAGACGTACTGCTTTTATACAGTATGCTTTATATCTTGGGCTCACTATAATGCAGTTTATCCTTCTTGCCATTGCAAGAATGCCAATATTTGATGCTATCTGTCTTACATTTGGTACGGCAGGAACAGGTGGTTTTGGTGTTAAGGGAGACAGTATTGCAAGTTATAGCAATACATGTCAGGTGATAATCACAGTATTTATGTTCCTCTTCGGAGTGAATTTTAAATTTTATTATCTTTTCGTTATAAAGAAGATAAAAGATGCGTTAAAGTCAGAAGAAGTTAGATGGTATCTGATAATTTATACAACTGCAGTTATTTTTGTAGTATTTGGAATAATCGGAGAAATTGGAAGTTTTGCTACATCTCTTAGACTGGCATCATTCCAGGTGGCATCGGTAATGACAACTACCGGATATGCTACAATAGACTTTAATAACTGGGCTACATTCCCAAAGACAGTTATGGTCATGGTAATGTTTGTGGGAGCCTGTGCCGGAAGTACCGGTGGTGGTATGAAGGTATCAAGATGGATCCTTTATTTTAAACAGGTTATCAGAGGAATGCAGCAGTTCATCCATCCAAGGAGCGTTAAGAATATAAGACTTGAAGGAAAGATTGTTGATGATGAGACTTTAAAAACAACAAATCTTTACTTTATGGCTTATGCCTTTGTGTTTATATTTTCACTTATACTTATCAGTCTTGATGGATTTGATTTTACTACATCATTTACAGCTATAACCGCAACTATAAATAATATAGGTCCAGGTCTTAATGTAGTTGGACCAGCTGGTAATTTCGCAGGCTTCAGTAATCTTTCAAAATGGGTAATGTCATTTGATATGATCGCTGGACGTCTTGAGATGTTTCCTATGCTGATACTTCTAGCACCATCAACCTGGAAGAAGAGTTAAACAAATGGACCACAGTCCCGGGGGGCTGTGGTCCATTTGTTTGTTACTGTATTTTTTCTAATTCATAATGCTCATCAAGCCAATCACTGATATAAGCATAAACATCTTCTCTATCAGTTTCATTTAATATCTCATGTCTGTCATTTGGGAATAAGTGGCATACCACATCTTTAATTCCAGCCTGTACAAACTTTTGATAAACCTTTTTAACACCTGCTCCAAGATTTCCAACAGGATCGTCTTCACCAGATACAATAAGTATAGGAAGATTTTTAGGAATTGAATCAATGTTCTTCTTTTGATTAGTATAAAGTACAGTTGTAAGAAGAGCTTCATATCCGTTAAGAGTAAATGTAAATGTGTTAAGAGGGTTACTGTAGTAAGCGGCTACATTTTCCTCATTCTTAGATAACCAGCTGTTAGATATATCGGTACCATCAAGGTTGTATTTCTTATATGGTGCGGTATAAGTTAAGTCTCTAACCTTTGTATCTCTGTAATGCCATCCGAATTTCTTCGCTTTAGCTTTTATAAGAGCAAGACCTCCAAGGGTTGCTATATCACTTTCGCAGCCTGTGCCCATGACAATGGCGCCTGCAAGACCATCTCCGTATTGAGATATATATTTACGAAGAAGATAAGAACCCATGCTATGTCCCAGGATGAAATATGGGAGATCAGGATATTTTTTTACTGTTGCATTTCTAAGACGGTTAATATCATGAATAAGTTTATCGGAAGGGTTATTATCAGCGATAAATCCAAGATCTTCATCTGATCTTACGGACTTACCATGTCCAAGATGATCATGGCCTATAACAATAAAGCCTTTGGTTGTCATATAATTAGCAAATTCATCATAGCGGTCTATATATTCAATCATACCATGCACTATCTGGAGTACAGCTTTAGGAGCTCCCTCGTCTGGGATCCAACTGATAACATGGATTTTTGTAATGCCATCAGAAGATGGAAAAGAATATTCTTTTTTCATAGCAAAACGAGTCCTTTCTATAGATTACGTAAAAGATTAAGTAAATTATATCAAAGTTTTTTTATTCTGTCTTTTCCCAAATGTGACAGAAAGTTACATTTTTGTAAGGTTTATATATTTTTATGGTTATAGCTTCAACCTATAACCGGTTGAGCTTTTTAGGTATTAACACTTATCAGATGAACTATGTATAATACAAAACATAGAAACAAACATACCAATCTGATAGGAAATTAAATCAGTAAAGGTAATCAAAAAAATATGTATAAATAAAGCCGGGAGGATATAGATATGTCAGAATTAAAAGAAAGAAAGTTACATTTTGAAACATTACAGACTCATGTAGGACAGGAAACTCCAGATCCAGCAACAGGTGCAAGAGCAGTACCGATTTATCAGACTTCATCATATGTATTTAATAATTCAGACCATGCGGAAGCAAGATTTGGTTTAAAGGATGCAGGAAATATCTATGGAAGACTTACAAATCCTACACAGGATGTATTTGAACAAAGAATTGCAGCCTTAGAAAAAGGTGCAGCAGCTCTTGGAGTTGCATCTGGTGCAGCGGCAGTAACTTATGTATTTCAGGCTGTAGCTCATGCAGGAGACCATATAGTATCAGCAAAAAATATATATGGCGGCACTTACAATTATTTAGCACATACAATAAGAGATTATGGAGTTGAGACTTCATTTGTTGATCCATATGATTATGATGCTATTGAAAATGCCATTCAGGAAAATACAAAAGCTCTCTATGCAGAGACTCTTGGAAATCCAAATGGAGAGGTGCTGGACATTGAAAAGTGGGCTGAAATTGCTCATTCGCATGGAATCCCACTTATAGTAGATAATACATTTGCAACACCATTTTTAATCAGACCGATTGAGTGGGGAGCAGATATCGTAGTACATTCAGCAACAAAATTCATAGGTGGACATGGAACAACCATTGGTGGTGTGATAATCGATGCAGGTAAGTTTGACTGGGCACAGAATGATAAGTGGCCATGGCTTAAAGAACCAAATCCATCATATCACGGTGTAAGCTTTGCTAAAGATGTGGCACCAGTTGGTTTTATTGTTTATATCAGAGCAATCCTCCTTCGTGATACCGGTGCAACACTTTCACCATTCCATGCCTGGATCTTCCTTCAGGGGCTTGAGACATTATCACTACGTGTTGAAAGACATGTAGAAAATGCCCTTAAGGTTGTAGAATACTTAAAGAATAATGATAAAGTGGAATATATTTCTCATCCTGCAGTATCAGAAGATAAGCTTCAGCAGGAATTATATAAGAAATATCTTCCAAATGGAGGCGGATCAATATTCACATTTAATATCAAGGGAGATGCAAGAACTGCTAAGGATTTCATTGATAATCTTAAATTATTCTCCCTCCTTGCAAATGTAGCAGATGTTAAGTCTCTTGCTATACACCCTGCATCAACAACACATTCAGAGGATAACGAGGAAGAACTTCTCGCTCAGGGAATCAAGCAAAATACTGTAAGACTTTCGGTTGGTATAGAACATATCGACGATATATTATTTGATCTTAAGGAAGCATTTAACGCAGTAAAGTAAAGAAGAAAAAAGGAACAAGTAGAAAATAGAAGTAAGAAAAAATAGTTTACCAATTTAAAATGATAAGTCATTAGTAATAACTCCTATATTAAGGCAGGTAGCGCTGCCGAAAGATTAACTCAATTTTAAAAGCTGCAGCTCATACAAGAACTGCAGCTTTTTTGGCCTAAGGTGATGGCGTTAATGGTTCTTTTTTGTTAGGTGTGATTGCGTTAATAGAACATTATAAGGTGAGAGTGATATGAAAGTTGCACAAATATATTTGTCGATTGTGTAGAAAATAGATGAAGCCTATTGACTTCAATTATTATTATTATTATTATTGATTTTGTTTCAAAATGAAACAGACGTAGATAGCCTTAAATGAAAACGTTTCTAAAGTTTTCAAAAGGCAAGACAAACTAGGAGGATATTTAGGTATGGGACAGATTCGTATTTCACCAGATGATATGCGAAGCAGAGCATTAGAGTACAGAGCAGAAGGGGAGAAGTTAGAAGAAATCATTGAAACTATGAGCAGATTGCTCGAGAACCTTCAGGGAGAATGGGAAGGCGCAGCAAGTGAATCATATGCTATTCGCTATAGTGAACTTGAACCAGGATTTAAACAGGCAAGAGCACTTGTTGAAGAGATAGCAGTGGCACTTGAAAGCGTAGCTACAAAGATGGAAGAAACAGATAACGATATATCTTCCTCATTCCAGGGCTAATAAATTTCAAAAAATGTCAGGTGCTACGTGTGAGTTGCATCTGGCATTTTTTGTGTGGATTAATATTTGAATAAAAATAATTCGATACCTATATTATTTTATTCTTCGAAGAAAGACAGGATTTTAATAATGGAAAACATAGAAATTTTAGATAAATATCTGCCTCTTGGAACCATAGTTCTTATCAAAGGCAATGTAAAAAAATTAATGATAATAGCAAGAGGTGTTTTAGCAGGAAAAGGTGAAGACAGAAAAATATTTGATTATGGCGCCGCTCTTTATCCTGAAGGCCTTATGGATGAAAGAATAATATTCTTTAACCACAAGGACATTTTTAAGATTGTGGCAGAAGGTTATTCAGACTCAGATGATGAAATCATGAATGAAAATATAAAGAACTGGCTTAAAGAGGTAACTTTGAAATGAGTGATTTTAATGAACAGGAAATTTTAGATAAAATAGACGAACTCCAACAGGAGAGCGATAACTGCCAGGCAGAAATAAATAAAATTGATATAAAACTTGAAAGATTAGAAGAAGCTTTAAGTATTCAGGAAAAGAACTGTAAGATTATAGATGAATTTGATAGAGAATATAATTATTGTAAGTGGGATGAATACATAGATAATCAAAAGTGGAAAGGAAAGAACCACGATGATTTTCATGAGATATTATACAGTGCACATGATAAAAGTTATGGGAAAATCTATTCAGATGTATATGACAGTTATGATTTAATAGATCAAAAAATAGAAGATTTACAAGATGATAGAGATGAACTTCAAAACATCATTGATAGGGATAATTGGTATATAGATGTCTTAACAGATGAATTATCACTATTAAGGGCACAAGAAAGTTTTTAATATGTAAAATGGACAATTAAAAATTTGTGGGGATATTTATGGCAATTAAATTTTCAAAAGAAGAATATGATACAAAAATGGGCTATGCCCAATATATGAGTCAGTATATAGGCGATTTAAAAAACGAAAAGCAAGTATTAAAAATGACAGTTCCAGAGACTTGTGAATCAAGTACAATTAATGATTTTAAAGATATTTATGATGAATTGGGAAAACTTATTGATAGATATTTGGCGGCGTTAAATAATACAGCTATTTCATTAAAAAATGTTGGAGAAGAAATCTATGATGCTGATCAGAAGTTAAAAGAAGAATTTGAAAATAAATAAAATTCATTTGAAAAAAATTGGGAAAAGGTGATAGAGATGTCTTATAATATAGATCGTGCTGAGTTAATTAATGCAAGTGCAACCTGCACTATCAGTTCAAATAACATAAATGAATATTTAGGAAGAGTAAAAGATAGTTTTCAATCCCTTATTGATGAAGAAAACTTTGACGGAAAGGGTGCTGAGGCAGTTAAGAATTATCTTAAATATGTACATATATCAATAATAGATGCTATTGGTATTGCACTAACAGAGTATTATTCAGTACTTGCTTTATATACAGCAGGTTTTTCTGAGTATGATACAGCGGAGGAGGCCGCATTTAATGAGGATTATTTCAATGAAATAGCAGAGAAAATTAATATATTTTTGAGTGATTTTAATGAGTTTCATTTTAATGCAGATAAGACTGAAGGAGATGTTTATGATCTTATAGGAGATCAGAAAATACTTCCATTATGGACATATACTCAGGAATTTGAAGAGGCTAGAGAAAGAATTCTAAAATTACGAGATGATATTGGTACATATGATGCGGATTTTGATAATGCTCAAATAAAAAATATTAAAGATTTAATTAATAAGTCTAACAACCTTATTGATAAAATAGATGAAAAGGGAATTTTTACTGCAAAACAGCTTAGTCTAACAAATTATATAGACTCAGATTCCTATAAGGATTTATATACAAGTATATACGAAGCTTCTGATTTTATTACATCAAATCAGGATGAAATTAATGAAAGTATAGAATTTACTTTTGATTATGTAAAAAGAAAGCAAAAGGAAAGAGAAAAAGAACTTCGCATAAAAATGATTGAGCAGGGAGTTGTACTAGTAGGCACTGCTGCAATAGGAATCTATTCTGTAGTTACAACATGTGGTTCGAGTGCTCCTGTGGTTATTAAATTAATAGGGGATACATGTGCATGCTATAAAACAGTGGAGTCTGCAACTATTCTAGTTGAAGGGGGAGAATATATTTATTGTGGCATAGTTGGAGATTTTGAAACTCAGCCAGGAAATTTTATAAGAGATGATTTTTTTAATGGTAATACAGATGCGTATATGACAGTTTCTTTGCTTGCGAGTGGAGGACTAATTTTTACAGATTCAGTTGATAAAATATATATGGCTGGGGTTGACAAAACAGCAAAAAAAGCTGCAAAAGGTTTAATAGCAACAGAAGGTTCAGTAGAAGCAATGAATCAAATTGAAACTGCAGTGGGAGAAACTGGGAAAGTATGGCTTGGACTAGGAGTAGATTATACAGGTGATAAAATTGCTGAAGCATGTAGTGATGACATAATGGTACAGTTCTTTCTTTCAACTGGGTTAAAGCATGGGATTAACAAGGGGGTAGAGAATGTAACATATTCTATTGGAGAATCAGTATCTAATAATTATTATGATAAATATAACAATACTAACTCAGAAGTTTATATTATGAGTTATGATGGTTTTTACAATGAAAAGAGCTATGGTCCTGTGTCAAGATTTAGTA
>DFFQ01000053.1 GCA_002371025.1 Lachnospiraceae bacterium UBA3772
CGGGACTTAAAATCCCGTGGGTAGTGATACCCGTACCGGTTCGATTCCGGTCGCCGGCATGACTATTTAAAGTCGCAATCTTAGTTTTTCTAAGGTTGCGATTTTTTTGTGCGAAGTTGAGCCAAGGTCATATATCTGCCATCGGCAGATATATGACCTTGGCGAGACCGCATCATCGAGCAAGCTGCACTTGCGAGATGTTTAAATAAAATCTTCGCATACATGCTGTAAAAGAATCAATCAATAACCTTGAATTTATTTTCAAAGCAGCTATACTTTTGTTTAAACAGACATATCCTATACAATGGAGGTAGAAATAATATGGGATTTAATCCGATGGAAATGATGCAGATTGCAGGAAAACTTAAAGCTTTTAATGAAAGACATCCAAGAGTTATGCCATTTTTTAAGGAGACTTCAACTAAATTTACTACAGGTTCAGTGGTTGAATTAAAACTTACTGATACAGAAAATAAGGAATATGTTACTAATATAAGACTGACAGATGAAGATATTGAACTGATCAGAACGATTATGAGCATGAAATAATGACCGGTCGGTCATAAACCATCAAAAATTTTATAAAAAATAAAACGTTTTCGGAATCGTTATTTAAACGGTTATTTGTTGAATATGTATGTTTTATGTATAAAAATGCCGGCATTTTGCACAAGAAAATGCCGGTATTTTTCATGGTTTCGGAGCTATTAGTTAAAATGCACAAGGAAACCAAAAAATTATTGGAAATAAATGATGTTGAAGAAGAATTTTAGGCAGAATAGAATAAATTCGGTATTAATGTAATTATTCTGTAGTCCGGGAAGCTGCAGAAGGTGATGTATTAAATTATGTTAAGGAGGAATTTATAAGTGAGTATGAAAGGTAAGAAAAGGTACCTTTCTCTTTTGATTGCTATATGTATGGTCGTATCTGCCCTTTCTGGGATCGGACCTGCAAAAATGGTAGTCAAGGCAGAAAGTACAATTAAAACAAATCTCACTAGTCTTGTACAGGTTAAAGTAGGAGATTCATTTACGGATCTTAAGCTTTATAAAAACGGACTGTATGAGGCAGCAGTTAATTGTCAGGCTGGTTCTTATTCAGCCGAGCTTTACGTCGATGGGAACGCAACAGGGGTTAAGGCAGATGGAACAATCGATAGCGACAGTAAAGTTTATTTCAGATTTCAGAATGATGAATTAAAATCAATAGCAGAAAATAATCTTCCAACAGAGACTCTTGTTGGTGGTTTCTCAAAGCAGGAAATTCCTGAAGAAAATAAGATCTATTTCCTTGATGGAGAGACTAAGAGAGGCGTTGGTTGGAATGAAGGTGTCAGCGCAAACAATCTTAACTATGTTGGTGGTGGAGTATATTCCCGTACTTTCACAATTGAATCAGCTAATTATGATAGAACAGTTGCTGATGGTGGATATAAGGTTGTTCAGAATTATTCCTGGGATACTTGTTTTGGTGATGGAGAGTCAAATATCGCTCTTACAATTCCTGCAGGTGTAGGTGAACTTACTATCATGTTAGATAGTATTTCTGGAAAAGTATATGATTCTATAAACGCAGGAACATTTGATTATGCTCAGAATAATGGAGCTGTTACAGTAGATAAGATTGGTAGAACAGTATCACTTATCGGACCTGCAAGAGAAGCAGGAGACAGTAACTGGAGCGCTGATGTTACAGGTTTCGAATTTACTCAGATCTCAGATAATTTATATACTTATCAGAAGAGATTTGCAGATAAAGGAACATATGAATACAAGGTAGTAATGGATGGATCAAACTGGTATGAAGCTGAGGCTGGAAATCAGGTTTTAACTATCACAAAGGAAAACCAGAACGTTGTATTTGTTTACGATGCTTCAACAGGACTTCTTTATGATTCAGCAAATGCTGATGAGGCAAAAGTAATTGCCAAATCTTTGGGAGTAGCTGCATCAGATAATGAAGAAGGCGGCGAAGAAGCCAGCGAAACTGGTGGTGAGACAGGAGGAGAAACTTCTGGATCAGTTTCAACAAACATAAAGAGCCTTGTAGAAGTTAAAGTAGGGGAAGATTTCTATACACTTCCTTTAGTAAACTCAAGCAAAGGTCAGGGTGTATATGAAGCACAGGTTACACTTTCAGGTGACATAAGTGCCACACTTTATATTGATGGAAATGAAACTTCAAAGACTGCAAATGTAACTGCAGACGGAGATGTAATATTCAGATTAGCAGATGGAAATTTTGAAGCACTTACTGTTTCAAGTCTTCCAACAGAAACACTTGTAGGTGGTTTCGCAAATCATGATGATAATAAGATCCTCTTTTTAGATGGAGATAATACTAAGGTAATTAAGTGGGATCAGAAAGATGCATCAAATGATCTTACTTATATCGGTGGAGGAATCTATCAGAGAACATTTACTATTGATGCAATAGATACAGATTTCGAAGTTCCTGACGGTGGTTATAAGGTAGCTGAAAATCATGACTGGTCAGTATGCTATGGTAAGGGCAGTGATAATATGCCTCTTACAATTCCTGCTGGAACAAATAGCCTTACTGTAAGACTTGATAGAAACAGTGGAACTTTATATGATTCGATTAATAATCCTGAAGTATTTACAACAATGGATTATTCTATCGTAGGTACAGTAAGATGTGCAGGAGAAGATAACTGGGCAGCTGGTAAAACAGGTTACGAATTTACTCAGTTAAATGATCAGTATTTTGTAAAACAGCTTAAACTCCCTGCAGCAGCAAATTATGAATATAAAGTTATCTATAATCATAGTGCCTGGGGACCTCAGGGTAAGGATGGAAATTACAGCTTTGGATTACTTGAAGATGGAGCTGTTACATTTATCTACGATGCAAAGAATGACTGCATGTATGATTCAGTAAATGATGAAGAAAAAGTTGCAGAGATTCTTGGCGTTGAGGTTTCACATGTAAAGGCAAGTGTTAACCAGAATCCAAATGGAACAACACTTTTCACATGTCCTGCAAGTGAAGGCAGCAAGGTAACTGTTACAGTTATTAATGCAGCTGATACAAAGGATGTAAAGACTCAGGAACTTAAGTTTGCAGGAAACAATAAATTCCAGGGATCTCTTTTCCTTGGAGATGCCGCAGGAGATTTCGATTTTATCTTTACAATTGATGAAAAAGAAGTGGTGCCTGATGGATTTAATACTGCAAGTCTTTCTGATAAGACTTATGCTGTATATTCAAAAGATGAGTTCAAAGGTCGTAACGTTTATGTACCTGGAACACTTCCTGGACCATCTTGGGATGCAGGTTCAAACAAGATGACATATAAGGGTAACCTTCTTTATGAATGTGTATTTAAGGATGTCCCTGCAGCAAATTATGAATATAAGATCGCAATCGATGGCTCATGGAGCGAGAACTACGGTCTTAACGGTATCGCAAGTGGAGCAAATGTTCCAATAGCTGTACCGGATACAATGGATATCATCATTTCATATAATGACATGAGCCATAATATGGTTGATAACGTAAGCTATAAGTTTACAACAGTTAAGTTATATGGACCTGGAATTCCAGATGATACATATCTTACAGATACAACACTTCAGGGAATTTACTCTGTAGCAGTTGATCTTACAGCGGGCACATATTCAGGTATCACAGCAGAAGATGCTGATGGAAACAAATATGTATATGCAGATTTCACATTAAAAGAGGACAAGAAAGTAACATTTTATCTTGATCCTGCAACAGGAATCTATTATAACGACGCTTCTGATGAAAAGGTTGACCCAGAAGGCGTAAAGTTCGATACAAAAGATAAGAATTATAAGAGTATCTATGGTGCAATCCCAACAGATACAGATGTAACATTTACAATTGATGTACCAGATCCAAACGTAACAAGCGTTAAGATGGTACTTAAGGGAAAGAATCAGAAGACTATCGACATGAAGAAGGTTGAAGGTAAGGCTCAGTTCGCTGCTACAACTCAGTTCGATAAGCTTGGTGAAAGCGATTATTTCTTCGTTCTTTCAAATGGCAGCTCAATCAGCGTATATTCTGATATTGATCAGGATACAGATCCATACGGTGTAGGTGGAATCACAGCAAGCCTTGCTGAGGCAAAGCCTTATGATCTTATAGTCTATGATAAGAACTTTAAGACTCCTGACTGGATGAAGAATGCAGTTATCTATCAGATCTTCCCTGATCGTTTCTGCAATGGCGATAAGTCAAATGATAAGGCACAGGAATATTCAAGAGGAGATATCCGCTATGAATTCATCACTGATTGGAACACTATTCCAGAGAATCCAGAGCAGGAAGCACTTCTTGAGGAGGATGTATATAAGTCAACCGGTGCATACTATGGTGACAGAGTATGGAGTGATGAGATCTATGGTGGTGACATTAAGGGTATCATCGATCGTGTAGATTATCTTGATGCACTTGGTGTAAATGTAATCTATATCAATCCATGTTTTGCTTCAATCTCAAGCCACAGATATGATACAAGTGATTACAAACTTATCGATCCAATTCTTGGAACAAATGGTGATTTTGAAGAGTTGGTTCAGGTAGCTGAGGCTCATGATATGAAGATCATCCTTGATGGTGTATTTAACCATGTATCAGATGATTCAATCTATTTCGACAGATACTATAAGTATCTTCAGGATGGAACAACAAAGATCGGTGCATATCCATACTGGGCATATGTATATGATCTTATGGCAGAGGATGAAAGCCTTACAAAGGAAGAGGCTGAAAATAAGGCAAAGACATACTTCACAGAGAACTATGGCATTACAGATTATACTTACACAGCATGGGTAGATGTATTCCAGAGTGCTGATAAGTATTTAAAGAATGATGATGGTGAAGTAGTAAAGGATACAGTTGGTCTTAGAGCTGGAAAGCCTGTATATGGCTATGACGGATGGTGGGGATATGACAATATGCCTGTTATAAAGTCAACAAATGGTTCTGAGTATCAGACACCAGGCTGGGCTGATGAGATCATCGACGGCGAAGGTTGTGTAACTCATTTCTGGTTAGATGAAGGTTCAAGCGGATGGAGACTTGACGTAGCAAATGAAGTATCAGATGAGACATGGCAGAAGTTTAGAAATTCTGTTAAGGGTCTTGATAGTGACAACGTGATCGTTGGTGAGATCTGGACAGATGCTACACAGTATCTTCTTGGTGATATGTATGATTCAGTTATGAACTATGTATTCCGTGGCGCTGTAATAGGATTTGCAGGTGACCAGGATGCTACAAAGATGATGAATACATTAGAGAAGCTTAGAGAAAGATATCCTGAAGAAGCATTCTATGCAATGATGAATCTTGTAGGATCACATGATACTGCAAGACTTCTCTCAATGCTTGACGGTGTTGGAGATGACAGAGCTGATAAGTCGATCAGCGGGGCATTCCCAACATATGAAGGAACAAGCGATGCAGCTAAAGAAAAGCAGTATCTTGTAGCATTCCTTCAGTTCACATACCCAGGTGCACCAACAATCTACTATGGTGATGAATTAGGTATGGTAGGTGGAGATGATCCAGATAATAGACGTGGAATGATCTGGGGATCAGGAGCTAAGGACTTAACTGAGTATTATGCAAAGCTTGGTCAGATAAGACATGCTTACAGTACCTTAAATACAGGTGATATCAGATATTTTGATACAAGTGATAATACAGTTGCAGGTTATGTAAGAAGCGATGACAATGCAAATATCATTGTACTTGCTAACTCAGCTGAAGGTTCAAAGTCTATTACTGTAGATCTTAAGGCACTTAATATCGAAGATACAAGCTTCACAGATGTGATGACAGGAGAAGTATATGATGCAGTAGAAGACAGGATCATCGTATCTGTAGCTTCAAGACGTGGTGCAATCCTTGTTCCATCAGATAGTGTTAAGGAAGTTTCTGTAGATGAAGACAGCCTTTCAATCGGTTACGATGCAAGCAAGGCTGAAAGCTACGAAGCAAATGTTCCAACAACAGATTATTACATTACAGATGCAACAAAGGATCAGACGTGGTCTAAGAAATCAGGTAAGGGACTCCTTATCATTTCAATTGCTCCATTTGATAAGTTCAAGGGCGTTGAAGTAGATGGTAAGGAAATAGATAGTGATAAATATGAAGCTTCACGTGGTTCAACAAGAATTACTCTTAAAGCAGAGTATCTTGAGAAGCTGGATAATGGAGTTCATAATTTCACAATCCTTTCAACAGATGGTGCAGCATCAACAACATTTACAGTTAAGGATGCTGAGGCACAGCTTACACCGGATCCAGATCCAGCAAAAGATGCCGATGTAACACCTGCAAAGGATGCAGATACAAGCGATACAACTAATACAGATAAGACAAACAGTGATAAGCCACAGACAGGAGATACAGTAAATCTTATGCTTTGGTTCATCATCATGTTCTCATCAGCAGGTATCGCAGCAATGCTTTTCATCATCTCAAAAAAGAGAAGATCTCTCTTAGAAGATGAGGACTGATTTAGCTCCCATGTAATAGTTTAATACATTATGCGAAGGGCGGTTCAGAGTAATCTGGCCGTCCTTTCTTCATGCCCGAAAATGGACCATAGAAATGGACCATAGTCCCGGGGAGTATGGTCCATTCCCGGGAACGACTCGGATCCCAGTGTTTATATGGGATTCAAACGATGCAACAAATTGTTGCGCGCAGAATAACGAAATTTTTGATTGTTTTTTAGTTAAAAACTTTAGGACAAAAATTGAGATATGTAAGAAAATAAGTCAAATGACCGAATGCGTAAGATGTTATGTAAAGTAAAATGAATGGTTATGGAGTAAAGTGCTCATTATTTCATTAAAATAATCACGCAACAATTTATTGCGTTTTTTCCAAAGTAAATTTGTTATTTAATATTCTCTGAAATAGTGATATTTTATTGTTACACGAAGGAAGGGGGGTGTCGATATAAGAAGGTATCATATAGCAATCTGTGACAGTGATCTGTCATTCGCTACGTTTCTGAGAGATATCATAAATTCTTCAGAGAAATCGGATCTATGGATCGAAGCATTTACAACATTCAATTCATTAAGTAAATATCTTGAAACAAAAGATCTGGACCTTATTATTACAGATGTTTTTCCGGAAAATATTGAGAAGAAAGATGAGAAGATCTATTACAGAGGTGTGAAATGTGTATTATTTTCTTCAGAAAGACATCCAGAAGATTCTAATGTAATCTTTAAATTCCAAAATGTTCGTGAGCTATGCAACTCCTTTCATGAAATGATAGAGTCGGCAGAGTTCAACCCCAAAGCAAGGCGCATTCTCGTCTGTGTTTTTTCTCCTGTCGCTCGATCAGGTAAGACACTTCTGACAAAAGCGCTGGCTGCCGATGATTATTCAGGAAGGAGTCTACGCATAGCGATGGAGGACTATTCTGATCAGATAATTAACGGTAATTGTTCAGAACTCCTATATCACATTAAAGAAAAATCACCTGACATACTGGAGATAATCAGTAAGTCGAAGATAAAGCGGGATGGGTATCAAGAACTGATATTAGCGGGATTATATCAGGATACCAGAGATGTTACGAAGCAGGATCTTATATGGTTTGTTGAGAAGCTGCGGGAGTCAGGTGAGTTTTCTGATATCATTTTTGACATTGGATCAGCCGGACCGGGGACATTTGATATACTTGAGATATTTGACAGGATATATATGCCGATTCTGGGGGATGAAGTATCGAGGAAAAAGTTAGACGTATTTAAGCAATTGTTAAGGGACATGAATTTAAGAAGTATTCTTTCAAAGATAAAGGAGGTTGAGGTACCCTATACAGATTATAGAAGCCAGGTGATGATAAAAACATTATTTGATATAAAAAGAGAGGATAATTGAAAGCAGAAGTAAAAGAAAGATTAAAGAATGAAGTAATCAGTGATCTGGATTTCTCCAACGACATAAGTGATAAGCAGATTGAAAGAAAAATAGATCAGGCTTTAAGTCGGGAGGGAAGCAAAACTTACATAGGATTAAGAGACAGGATAGAATTAAAAAAGAGTATATATAATTCTATAAAGAAACTGGATGTTCTATCTGATCTTTTAGAAGACAATGACATCACTGAGATAATGATCAATGGACCAAATTCCATATTTATTGAGAAGAATGGAATTATCCAAAAAGCTGATCTTAAATTTGAATCAAAAGAAAGACTCAGCACAGCAATTCAACAGATCGTATCTACTGTAAACAGACAGGTGAACCAATCAGAGCCCATTCAGGACGCAATTCTTCAAGATGGTTCAAGAGTAAATATCGTTTTATCTGGTATTTCTTGCGACGGCGATATTGTTACAGTTAGAAAATTTTCCAAACAAAGAATAACTATAGATCAACTTATTGAAAAAGAGGCAATAACCAAAGAAGCAGCGGAATTTTTAAAGCTTGTGGTTAAGGCGAGATATAACATTTTTATTTCAGGTGGTACTGGAACAGGTAAGACGACATTTCTAAATGCTTTGACCGAATATATACCATGTGATGAGAGGGTGATAACCATAGAAGATTCGGCAGAGCTTAAGATTCAGGGAATCGATAATCTGGTGAGACTTCAGGCGAAGAATAAAAATGTTGAAGGTAAAAATAGCATAAACATAAGAGATTTAGTAAGAAACAGTCTTAGAATGCGACCGGACAGAATAATTGTGGGTGAAGTAAGAGGAGGAGAAGCGGCAGACATGATAACTGCAATGCTTACAGGACATGAAGGTTCACTATCAACAGGACACAGTAATTCGGTAAAGGATACATTTTTCAGATTGGAAACGATGGTAATGATGAGTGGTATGGATCTCCCCATTTTGGCCATAAGACAACAGATAGCCTCGGCTATAAATATTGTGGTGCATTTAGGAAGGCTAAGGGATAAATCCAGAAGAGTATTAGAGATTAGTGAGGTGACAGGTATTAATAACGGAGAAATAATGATCAACCCAATTTATAGTTTTAAAGAAAATGGCGAAGAAAAAGGGAGGGTTAAGGGCAGATTAGAGTTGATAAATAAATTAATGATGGTGGATAAATTAA
Organism: Lachnospiraceae bacterium UBA3772; assembly: GCA_002371025.1. GTDB lineage: Bacteria > Bacillota > Clostridia > Lachnospirales > Lachnospiraceae > Eubacterium_Q. The sequence goes on from DFFQ01000053.1 coordinate 9,106, forward strand.
GCAGCTATGGCCTTATAAAAATATATATGGAAGGATATGAGAATGAGAAAAGTAATCAGGAGAGGCAGATATCCTGAAGTCGTATTTTTAATAACGTTGTCAGTATGCCTTTGGGTAATCTTTGTTTTTTATAAAAACATATTAGGGTGTGTTCCAGGGGTGATTACAGGGATATATGTTGCGAAGGTCTATCGCGAAAAAGAAAAGGAGAAGGAAAAGGGGCTAAGAAGAAGAGAATTAAAAGACCTGCTCACAGCTATGGAGACTGCGGTAAGAGCGGGAGAATCCCTTAACAGTGCCGTTTTATCAGCTGCGAAAGAGATGAAGGGAGTATATGCAAAAGACCAATCATTTATGGAAGTTTTAGAAAGAATGAAAAGAAGAATAGAGATGGGAGAAACTGCCAGTGATATTATGGAAGACTATACCAAATGGTCTGGATTAAGTGAGGCAAAAAGTCTTTCAGTTATTTTTAGAATAGCAGAAACCACTGGTGGAAGTACTATAAGGATCATGGAGAATTCTGTTGATAGGATATCTCAGAAAATGGAAATTGATGATGAGATAGAAGTACTTATCAGAGAAAAGAAACTGGAATTAAGATTAATGATCCTTATGCCGTCTTTAATAATTCTATATCTAAGACTGACTAATTCGGAATATATTGGAGTTTTATATAACAGTCTTTTTGGTGCGGGGCTGATGACAGCAGCACTTATAGCGAATATAGCTGCAGATGTTCTGGGAAACAGAATTATAAGTAAAGTAAAGATGGGGAGGAGCTAAATGGGAAAGATGATGGCAGTTCTTAGCAAAAAGAACTTCAGTAAATATAAGAATGTCTAGAGAAAAGGGTGGGTTTTAGCAATGGCTGGATTAAAAAATTCAATTAAAGTTTATATAAGAAAAATAGAAGATTCAGGTATTGAAGGAAATGCCAGAAAATTAAAGAGATATGAATTTGGTTTTTTGGTGTTTTTATTAGGACTCATTTTCATATTAATTCTAGGTACGGCATACATTTTTTTGTTTATTGGGAAAGAAGAAAACAAAATTATAGAAAGACCTAAAAAGGGACAGGACAAAAAAACAGTTAGTCTTATTATTGACAATGGAAAAGAGATTAATGAAATCAGTCTTGATATTAATGCTACTGAATATACAAAAGAGGAATTCGATAAACTTTCAGAAGGTGCGTTCCTTAAAACAGAGGAAATGATCTTAGGAAATAACAGTGATTTAATGCATGTGACTGTTGATCTAAACCTGATAGAAACAGATGAATCGAAAACTCTCACTATTACATGGTGGTCGGATCAGCCGGAGGTATTAAATTCCAGGGGAAAAGTTAACAGAGAATGTTTAACAGAGAAAGTTACTGTGAAGCTTACTGAAGAGATAACTGACGGAATACATTCTAAAACCAAAGATTTTTTCGTAACTATACTCCCTTACTTAAGAGAAAAAGACATGATGAAAATTGCGGCCTCATATATTCAGGAAGAAGAGCAAAAAAGCAGAACTGACGACGTTTTTATCTTGCCAGAGTTAGAGGATGGGATGAGTGTCAGACTGAAAACAAAAACTAAAAATGAAATGATCTGCAAATTATTTCTAATTATAGGTTTAGGAGCTGTTCTTATCATAGGTTTTGTTACACAGGGGATGAAGGAAAAGCTAAAGAAGAGAGATGAGGAATTGAAGACTTCATATTATGGCTTTGTGAATAAACTAGTGCTTCTTATTGGTGCGGGAATAAGCCTGAAACAATCAATACTTCTGGCTGCAGAAAATGAGTCATATTACCTTATTCATGAGGTGAAAATTGCAATGAATAAGATCAGTGCAGGAGAATCAGAAAAGAAAGCTTATTTTGAAATGGGAAGAGATATTGGGATTACAGAGTACATAAAATTAATGTCTCTTATAAGCCAGAATATATCCTATGGAAATTCTAATTTGTTGAATCTTTTATCTGAAGAAGAAAAATATGCATTTTTAAAGAATAAGGAGGAAGTAAAGAAAAAATCAGAGGAAATAAGTACGAAATTATTAGTACCGATTCTTTTACTTATGGTGGTTGTTATCGTGATCCTTATGATACCGGCTATCATCAGTATGAATTAAATAATAAAGGAGAATAATAGTGAAGAAAAAGAAGCAGGAGATGTCTATTCTCTCGAATAATGCAGGAGTAACGACAGTGGAAATAATGCTAATATTGGTGGTTTTAATTGCTCTTGCTATCATTTTCAGGGAACAGATAATCGGTTTAGTTAATAAGCTCTGGACGTCCATAAATGGAGATGTAAAAAAGTTCTACTAAGATGAAAAGTGCTTAAAACATGCAAAATGACAAGGGGGAGGATATGGACAATAAGGGATATATAACCGTCTTTATGATGATGATAACAGCTGCGCTTATAAGTCTGGTTATTGCTGTGATGAATATAGTTGATTTGTCTAATGCCGAGGCAAAACTAGCCATTGCAGTCAATTGTGCGGAGTCAGATATTAAAGCAGGCTACGACAGATATATATTTGATAATTATCATATCCTTCTCATTGACAGTGATTTCGATGGTAGAAAAGAAGGATATCTTGAAGAAAGAGCAGAAGAAAATCTAAGGAATAATCTGGGAGAATCTTTCTCAGATATTAAAGTAAACCTCACCGACAAAACATATATTATGGATAACGATTGTGCCGAATTAAAGAAGCAGATAAGTGATTACTTTATCTATGGTTTGGGGGACAGCGTTATAGATAATATTCTGGATAAAACCAAGGAAGAATCACCTTTAAATGAAGGGGTGATGGAGGAAATTATTGATTCCGCAGATAAAGAATCTAAAAAGATAGAACAAAAACAGAGTAATGATAAGAATAAAAAAACAGATGAGAAAAAAAGTAAGGAGAAAGATCCTAGGGATAGTGTAAAGAAATATTCAGATTCAGGGATTGCAGATCTTTTAAATCCTAAGGGGGGATCATTTCATGACTATAATGTAGACAAGTCCTTAATGCCTTCTATAAACAAAAAATCATTTGAAGATAGGATTCAGGTTGATAGAAAATTCAGTGATATGGACAGATTTAAGGAGGATGCATTATCCGGAAATGAATGGACTGATGGACTTAAGGAATCAGCTGCTACTTTAAGTTATGTCAGTAATACATTTAATTGTTTTACAGATGGAGATTCGCCTGATAAAGCCTTGAATCTAGAAATTGAATACCTTATTGCGGGTAAAAAAAATGACAAAGAGAATTTCATTGCTGTCATTAATAAGATCATAGTAGTCCGTTTGGGATTTAATTATGGGTATATCATAACGGATCTTGATAAAGTGTCAAAAATGTCTGCACTGGCGTGGGAATTATGCGCATTAACTCCAATAGCACAGCCTGCTGTTAAGTATCTATTGCTTGGATGCTGGGCATATATTGAAAGTGTTGCAGATGCCTATTCACTTTTAAGAGGAAATAATGTTGCCTATCTAAAAAACAAATCCAACTGGAAGACGGATCTTAGTGCTCTTACTCATCTGGAGGATTTTTGTTCTTCAAATGATGAAAAAGGCCTTTCTTATAAGGAATACCTTCTTATTTTACTTACGTTTCACATGGATGAATCCTATTACAGGATGCTCGATATCATGCAGATGAATGTAAATCTGAATGAAGAAAGAAATGGAAATTATCTTTATATATCAAACTGTATTACCTCATTTTCTCTGGATGTAACAGCAAATTATAAGGGAAAAGAGATTTTCATTTCAGAAGATACAGGATATTAAAAAAATGCACATTTCGTAGATTAAAAATTCAAGAAAAAGGCCTCTTCGGGAGTTTAAATCTATAGAAGTGTGCATTTTATAAAGAAAGGGGAGAGAGCTTTGAATAATAAAGGAATAGCATCTGTAGAAGCTGCCATAGTTGTCCCTTTATTTCTTTTTGCATTTCTTGCCATATATCACATAATAAATATCATTTCATTAAAGACTATTATTTATGAGGCAGCGACTGAAACCTTGGAATATCTGGCGGAGAGCGCTTATTTAGAAGAAGTGGGGATCAATGCTTTGTCAGAGAAAACAGGGAATCAGGATATTAATGAAGATCTGGTGGGGGTGGGAGTTGCTGCTGCACCTGTTATTTTTCCAAGACACCTGGATGATAAGAAAATGGTAGATAAATATGTAGTCGGAGGAGTATCAGGAATATCATTCTTTGGATCTTATAGAGATGATGATAATAATATAATTCTTTATTTAAGATATAAGATCAAAATTCCATTTTTATCTTTGGAAAAACAGTTTGAGATAAAGATTAAACAGAGAGCTTATCTTGGAAGAACAAAAGATGAATCGAATTTAATCAGTGATGACGATATATATGTATATATTACAGATAATATGGAAGCATACCATACATCAAGATCCTGTTCTCATCTTAATCTTTATATTGAATGTTCCACTTTGGAAAGAGCGAAAGAAATGGGGTTTAAGAAATGCAGTTTTTGTGGAAATAAAATGGGAGACATAGTTTATATAACAAAAGAGGGGGACTGCTATCATAAAAACATCAGCTGTTTGGGATTAACAAGAAATGTACATAGAGTAAGACTAAGTGAAGTAGGGGGGATGCCGCCTTGTCAAAGATGTGGAAATTAAAAGATAAGGGTTTTCTTACAGTGGAAATAACTATTATCATGCCGCTTATATTACTGGTGATTTTCTTAGTTATATGGCTGTTTATGTTTTTACTTGAGAAAGAAAAATTAAGATGTGATGAATATAGAGAAATATATAGTATTCCATGGGGAGTCTTAAGAGAAAAGAAAGAGGAAGAATATATAAATGGTATGGATTTTGGTGTGGGACATCCTTATGGAAAAGTCGATGTTAAAATTTGGCTGTATAACGATTCATTTAGTATAGAGGGAAAAGTTTCTCTTAAATATAAAAGTGAGAATGCAGTTATCAGAGATGTGGGATCAGTCTCTGACAGACTAAGGAGGTGGCAGTTCTATGGAAATATTGCAAGTAAATAGAGGAATGAGTAATTTTTTTAAGGTGGATAATATAGGTGGAAATGGTGAACTGATGGCCTATGAAATTGGAATGCTGGAAAACAATGCATTTAAATATCTTGTAAATACCAGTTTTTCTGAAGTAGATCAAAAAAAGGATGAGATGTTTAAAATAGATGGATTATCATCTCTAAAAAGCTTTTTTGGAACTATAGCTCCCGGAAAGAAAGATCTATATAAACTATTGTGCGATATAAGAGATTGTATAAAGGAAATAATGGATTATATCCTATTTCCGGAAAATCTGGTGCTTAGTTTTAAATATATCCTGTTTGATAAAGATCGGGATGTGTACCGTTTTTTATATGTTCCAGGTTACAGGAAGAACTTTAGCCAGCAGATTAAAAGTCTTATGGAAGACATAATGAGAATTTATGATCATGGCAATAAAGATGATGTAATTTATCTTTATGATATCTATGGGAAATTACTTATAGATAATTTTACGCCGGAAATGTATTGTAAGTTGATAACAGAACCGGAAGTAGAAAAGAATGATAAGGATTTTTTGATAAAGACAGTATCAGGTGATAATAATAATGAAATTGCAGTATCTGATCATATGGTTACTGAAGAAATAAGTAAAGATACGGTAATAGTAACGGATATAAAAAAGAAAAAAAGTAATACTAAATATTTTATAATAGCTATATTAATTCTTAGCATTGGTTGTGGACTTCTATATTTTTACGGAATCAGAAGTCTATTTTTTTCCACCGCAGTTCTTGCAGTTTATATCATTTCTTTGATAGGAAAAATCTTAAGTGAAAAAGATGAAAAACAGTTAGATCAGGACATGGAATTATATAAAAATGTCCATGATAATCACAAATCTTCCCAATATGAGATTGTAGAAAAGAAAGAACAAAATGAAATAACAAGGATGATACCGGTAGATTCTAATTCGGGAGAAATGCCAATTATTCTCGAGGAGGGAGAGATTAAAGTAGGCAGAGATCTGTCGGGATGCAATTTCTTTTTGATAGGGCCAGGGATCAGCAGGGTTCATGCCCTTATAAAAAAAGAAGGAGACGGGGTATTTATAAAGGATTTAGGTTCCACAAATGGAACATATATTAATAATAAAAAGATTGAGGCAAACGTCATGGTCCCTGCTAAATATGGGGATCTGATCAGTTTTGCAGGTGTTGAATATTATTGTCTTTAAAGGAGAGAAGCTTATGAAAAAAAGTATAAAAAGGTTGATAGCTTTTATTCTTACAATAGTTCTTCTCATTTCTTGTCCGATCACTGTTAGAGCAGAGGATAAGCCTGAAGATGAGGGAAGTAAGCAGGAAGAAATAAAAGAAGAGGATAAACAAGAGGATTCAGAGACAGTTATATCTGTTGAGGGAGAAAGTGGAGGAGAAAGAATTGTCAGTATGCTGGCAGCTGTTCAGGCAGATAAAGGAGATATGGATCATGTAGGTAATACCGGTTTGGTGGAATACTGTGGATATGGGACCAACCTTTTTTATGTTGGAACAGGGGGAGAAGTATGGAACTGTTATTGTATCGAACCAGATAAAGATTATCCAAGGCATGGACATAAAATTGAAAGCAGGACAGAAATTAAAGATAAGACAGTAAGAAAGCTCTGCTATTATACATATAATGCACCAGGATATAATTTATATTACAGCAAAAATAAAAGTGGATTAAAGTCCTGCTATACTGCAGCCATAAAGATGATGAATTTATCAGATACGGCAAAAAATGAATATGCTCTGGGGCATCTTATGCTGGCTTATACGTCAAATGAGACAAAGCTAAAAAACAATAACTGGTCTTATGGTCTTACAGATAATTATATAAGTGCAGTTAAATATATTTATAATAAGATCGATACAGGTAATTATGAAGATCCGGATGAAGATTTTAAAGTATATATGGTCACTATGAATGAACATGATGATCAGGTAATGCTTTACTGGACCTATAATCCCAAGTATTATGGCGGATTTAAAATAGTTAAAGAGTATAAAAATAAATGTGCAGCAAAAAATGTTAATTATAATCTTGAAGCAGAATATAAAGTTTATAGTGATGAAAGATGTAAAAATGAAGCAGGAGTTATAAAAACAGATAAAACCGGTTCTGGAAGAATAGATGATCTTTTACCAGGAACTTATTATGTAAAAGAAACAAAGGCGGCAAAGAATTGTGGATTGGATGTAACGGTTCATAAAGTAGATGTAGTGGGAAAACATCTAAAGGGAAAGGATTATGATATTGATAGTTATCCAATTGTAAAATCACAGGAACCGGTTTTATATGATCCATTAAATTTATTGATAATAAAATATGATAGGTATACGGGCAAATCAAAACCGGAAGGGATTGGTTCTCTTGAAGACGCCCAGTTTGAGATAAAATTCTATGCCATTGATAATACGAAGGATTATACTCCGGAAGAATTAAAAAAATATAATCCCCAAAGAAGCTGGGTAATTAAAACAAAGAAGGATAAAGATAGATATACTGCTATACTTGATGAAGAACATCTGGTATCAGGAGATAGTTTATATTTTTCAGATGAAAAAGATATGGGACTACCTCTAGGAGTAATATCCATTGAAGAGATCAAGGCACCTTATGGATATAGTCTGGAAGGGGCATCTTATGTTATGGATGGAGATGTGATTTCAGATAATATTATCATAGCAAGAACTGACTTTGAAGCTGCTATAAAAATTGGAAATAAATCTTATTCAAATAAGATTTTACTATATGAATCTCCATTAAGAGGAGATATAATATTTAAGAAATGTGATGAAGAAGGAAAAGGGATGGCAAATGTAAGATTTACTCTTACATGTAAAGAAACAGGGGAATCCCATGATATTTATACAGATGAAAAGGGAGAATTTTCTTCGGGAGATTCTGATCTTTTCTTTATATCAGATAATGATATCAATATAGAAAAAGAAGGTAGCGGGGCTCTCTATTTTGGAACCTATGTCTTAAAAGAAGAAAGCTGTGAAGCAAATAAAGGAAAACAGCTGGAAGATCCAATAACTTTTAAAATTGAAGATGAAACAACTTATGTAATAAAGGATGGAAAGGTAAAAGCAGATCAGATTACCAATATGAATACATCCTTAATAAGTTCAAAGGCAGTAGTGCCTGAAATTAATAATAATATAATGCCAGCCATAAGTATTAAGGAAATTCAGGATGCTATAACCTATAGAAATTTAAAAGCAGGAGAAACCTATACTTTATCAGGAATCATAATGGTCGTAAATAAAGATGGAAGTTATGAGGAATTAAAGGATAAAGATGGAAAAATCATTAGTTCTATTCGTACCTTCAGTACAGATGAAGATTATGTCTTTTCTAAATATGAAAAATGCGGAAATGAAATAGTAAGCTTTAAAGATATAGATGCATCAAGTCTTGCCGGAAAGAAGATTGTTTTATTTGAAAAATTATATCTTGGGGATCATATACCTGTTAATGGAGAAGAGATAAAACAATATGAAAACTATGATAAAGTGGATGCAGAAAATATGGAAAGAGTTACATTTCCTATATGTCATGAAGATATTAATGACGTGGATCAGACTGTTTTCATACCAGAGTGTAAGACACAGGCCTTTAATAAAGAGACCGAAGAAAAGACTATAATGGCCGCAGAAAATCAGTGTATTGTTGATAGAATAAAATACAGCGGTATTAAACCAAAGGAAAGATATAAGATCATAGGATATCCAGTACTAAAGAGTACAGGTGAGTGTTTAAAAGATAAAGATGGTAAAGAAATAAAAGAAAGTGCAGAGTTTGTACCGGATAAAGAAGATGGGGAAGTTGAAGTTGGTTTTAATATTGATACTTCTGATCTGGCGGGGAAAGATATTGTATTTTTTGAAGAGATTTATATTAAAGATAAGTTAATAGCAAGGCATAAGGATATTGAAAGTGTGGAACAGACGGTTTATATCCCGGATGTTAATACTTATGCCAGTGATATAAAAGATGGAGATAAAAATATAGAGGGATATAATGCAGCGGCAGTGGATAAGATATATTATTCCAATCTTTCTATTGGTAAGGAATATCTGGTTCAGGGAAAAATGATGGCCACTGTAGTTAAAGATAATAAAAAAGAAATAATAAATGAAAAAGAGGCTGTAACAGGTGAAACATATTTTGTACCTGAGACGAAGGAGGGAAGTACAGAGGTACAGTTTTTGATAAGTCAAAGAGAGGGGGAAAAGGTAAAAGATGTAATCGTATATGAGAAAATATATGAAATAGACAGAGACAAATCAGGAAATATAAAAAAGAAGACCCTTGTAGCAGTTCATGAAGACATTAATTCTAAGGAACAATCTCTTAGACTTACTCCGCCTGATACACCAAAGACCGGAGACAGAGAATGGATAATAGCTGGAGGAGTGATATTTATATGCGGGACTGTAGGATCTTTAATTTTCTACAGGAGGAAGGAAAATGAAGAAAAATAGAAAGCAAATAGTGGTGGGCATTATATTTGTTATTTCTATTATGATAGCCATTGGTTTTATTACATTTTTTGGAAAAGATGAGAAGGGGCATTATACCGAGCAAAATGAAACAGTAAACGAAAAAAAAGAAGAAAAACAGATGGCGGAGTTGGGAAAAAAGAAAAGTGATACTAAAGATAAGGAGGCAAAAAAACCGGTAAAGGATCAGCTAAAAAAAGAGGAAAAAAAGGAAGAGAAATCTTCTAAAACAAAGATGGTTGAGACTACAACAGAAAAAATAACGGAGACAACAACAAAGAAAACGGTGGAAAAAACAACAGAAAAAGTTGTTGAAAGAAATCCATCCAAAGAAGATACAGGATATAAAGAAGATAAAAAAACTGAAAAAACAACTGAAAAGACTGAAAGCAGCGGAAATAATAATAGTAAACAGGAAGTGAGCAGTGGACATGTCCATGACTTTAAACCGGTTTATGAAACCATCCATCATGATGAAGAGGGATATACTGAAAGAACTCATATTCAGCCTTGGGATGAATATGTCTATGAATGGCATTCTTATTGTACAAAGTGTGGATTAGATTTGACTGAGAATTTTGGGGGGGCAAATACAACTGAAGCAATGGATCATAGATATAGTCATGAAAATGGATCAAGCTATCAGGTGAAACGTTCAGATGTTCTTCAGGAAGTCATTCATCACGAAGAAAGAGTTGAGGAAGAATATATCGTTACTCAGGAAGCGTATGATGAAGTTGTGCTTGTTTATTATCAGTGTAGTTGTGGTGAAATAAAGCTTGAATAATAAAAGAAGAAAATATAGACCTTATATAGCGGCCCTCCTTACGGGATGCATGATAATGATTTTATATTTTGGAGTTTTACTGATAGAGTCTAAAAGTCAGCAGGATAAGATTAAAGACTTAAAGGATCTGATAGGCAGTGAAACAACCGAAGATAAAACAAAGGAGGGGGTAGATACAAGCAGTAAAAAAGATAGAATCTATTCAGCCCCGAGAGATGAAGCAGGTAAAAAGGAGGTCGCATCAAAATATAGAAAACTCTATCAATTAAATAATGATTTTGTCGGCTGGCTTACCATTGATGGCACCAGGGTGGACTATCCTGTAATGCAAAAAAAGGATGATGAATCATTTTATATTGATAAGAATTTCTATAAAGAAGAAGCTATAGGAGGAAGTCTGTTCCTTAGTTCTTCTTCAGATATCTATCTTCCAACGGATAATATAATAATCTACGGACATACAATGACAGATGGGACTATGTTTGGAGATCTTAAAAAATATGAAGATGAAGATTTTTATAAGGAACATAAAACTATTATATTTAACAGCCTGAAAGAAGATTCAGTTTATGAGATTGCCTATGTATTTAAAGATAAGATTCATGATTCCGCTTATCAAGGGTTTAAATACTATGAGTTTTCAATGTCCTATACAGATAAAGATTATGAAGCTTTTATCAATGGGTGCGAAGATCTTAAATTATATGACACAGGAATAAAGACTAATTCTTTAAGTAAGTTTCTTACTCTCTCTACCTGTTCTTATCATGAAAAAGATGGGCGACTCATAATCGTCGCAGTAAAAAAATCATAAATAATAAATCCTGAATAAACTAAGTCAAATTTCTCTCGATTATTCTGCCCTCTGATGTTAATATTATAAATGTTGGTATGGAAACTGTTATATGACACTCAGCTTAAAAAAGTGGGCCATATATTACATAATAATAATTAACAGAGGGCAGAAAATTGAAGAGAATCTTTATAGTTGAAGACGAGATCAGTATATGTAAGGAATTAAAGGAATTACTTGTAACAGAAGGCTATGAGGCAGATTATATCAAGTCTTTTGATAACACATTAGAAGACATAATTGCCTTTAATCCGGATCTTGTACTTCTTGATATCAATATTCCCAATATTAACGGTAAGCTGATACTTAGAGGCATCCGTAAGAAGTCGGATGTGCCGGTTATCATGCTTACAAGTAAAACTGAAGAATCAGATGAAGTACTTTCTATGAGCTATGGCGCAGATGATTATATTACAAAACCATATAATCCTGTGCTTCTCTTACTGCGCATTTCTGCAGTTATGAGAAGAATGGCACCAGCTAATGATAAAGCTTTATATAGAGGAGCTGAGGTGGATTTTAGTAAAGGTACAATAGAAAAAGATGGTATGAAGATAGTTCTTACCAAGAATGAGATGATCATCTTCCAGCAGCTGTTAAGTCACCTTAACCAGATCGTATCAAGAGATGATATCATGACAAATCTCTGGGATAATGATGAATTTATCAATGATAACGCACTTACTGTAAGTATCAGCAGACTTCGTGCAAAACTCGCTGAGGCGGGATTTGAGTCCACAATAGAGACAAGAAAAAAATTAGGATATATATTACAGGGGTAAAACATGAAAGTAATTAATTATATATCAGATCAGTGGTTAAGGTTTTTACTGGACGGCATATTTATGCTCTTTTTTATATGTCTTATGGCAGTATATCATGTAGCCAGTGGTCTTATCATAGTATCCTGCGTTTTCTTTATCCTTATCATAATGGTGGTAATGATCTGGGATTATAGGAGAAAGGCATCATTTTATAATGAACTGGATAAAAAGTTAGAGACCCTGGATCAGAAATATCTGATTCTGGATATGATAGAGGAACCTTATTTCTTTGAAGGAAAGCTCCTTGTAGAAAAATTATATGAAATCAATAAATCCATGACAGAAAGAGTCAGAGACTACAGCAAGAACATATCAGATTATAAGGACTTCGTTGAGATGTGGGTGCATGAGGTTAAGCTTCCTATAGCAAGTCTTACTCTTATGGTTCACAATATGATAAATGATCCGTCCAAGATGGATGATGAAGAGATGAGGGATGAATATCTTAGAAAAATATTAAGTCAGCTGACCAGACTTGATAACTATTCAGAATTGATCCTTTACTTTATCCGTTCAGAATATAGCCAGAATGATTATCAGTTTGCAAAGAATAAGTTAAAAACCATAGTGGGTGCTGTGGCTATAAAGAATAAGGATCTGATCCTTGAAAATGATATAAGTCTTAATATCCACGACTTAGATCATGAAGTATATACAGATAATAAGTGGATGGAATTTATCATAAATCAGATTATTTCTAATTCCATTAAGTATAAGAAAGATTCAGGAGAATCAGAAATAGAGATCTATGCCATGGAGGATGAGAGATGCACAACCCTTCATATCAGAGATAATGGTATAGGCATTAATAAAACTGATATTCCAAGAGTATTTGATAAGACTTTCACCGGAGAGAATGGAAGAAAATTCGCCAAGTCTACCGGTATGGGACTTTATATTGTAAAAGGACTTATAGATAAGATGGGACATAAGATAGAGATTGAGTCTGAGGTTATGGAATACACTGAAATTAAGATCTCTTTTGGAAAAAACAATATGTATGAAGTTGCAAGAAACGAATAATAAAGAAACAAAAAAATAAACATTACAAAATTGTAATATTGGCGAAATATAAAAAAAACGACAGTAATGATAAAAGAAAGTAAGATTAGGCCATAGTAATTAAGGAGGAACAAACATGGGCGAATTATTAAAAATTGATAACATTGAAAAATACTACGGAACAAATTCTAATCTTACAAAGGCAATAGATAATATGTCATTTGTAGTTGAGGAAGGTGAGTTTACAGCTATCATGGGAGCATCAGGAAGCGGTAAGACAACTCTTCTTAACTGCATCTCTACCATAGATAGAGTCAGCAGCGGACATATATATATGGCAGATAAAGATATAACAAAATTAAAAGGAAATGCACTTAACAAATTCAGAAGAGAGGAACTTGGATTTATCTTCCAGGATTTTAATCTCCTTGATACATTGACAGCATATGAAAATATTGCTCTTGCACTTTCAATCCAGAATGTAAAAGCAAAGGAAATTGATGAAAGAATAAATGCCATTGCAG
>DFFQ01000033.1 GCA_002371025.1 Lachnospiraceae bacterium UBA3772
TAACCGATAATTTACAATTATCAATTATAATTTAAGCCGAAATATGCAATTTATGGCCGAATTCTGCTTGCGAATTATAATATTACGAAAATCCATTTATAATTATATACAGCGCAACACAAAGCCATACTTGGGGCGTAATCGAGGGTTCATTTCTTAAAAATATTTGAAATTGTATAAAAGCAGAAATCATATGATACGGTGTGTGCAGTTCACCAAATATCCCAAGAAGAACCAGAAAGCCATAAAGGCTTTGGAGTTACGAAAAAATATAAAAGTTTAATTATTTGTAAAGTAGGAGGAAAGAATTATGACAGGTGAATGGAAATATGAAGAATTATCTGGCTGTATGCTACCAGAGAAAGTTGCGACTGGCTGGACACAAGTTTTTAGTAATCATCTTGGTGTTGAGTATATCCCTGCATTATATTGTGGTTCCCAAGTTGTAAATGGTACAAATTATATGATAATTGCAAAGGCAAAAACAATATCCAATCCAGCACGTGAATATATGGCTACAATTATATTATATTCTGATTTAGAGGGACATTTTTCTCTTGTATCAGTGAATGAGATTAAGCCGTAAATCATTAAATAATATAGAAAAAAGCTCTATGACATTCTTTTTGCGTCATAGGGCTTTTTTGTTGCATTGCTTATTACAAAGTTACAAGCATATAATCTTCCGAATATGAGAATTGTTGATCTTGGTTTTAGTGCATGGCGTGCACCTAGTTCATAAATGGGATTAAAATTCATTGTACTGATGATATCTGAAATCACCAATTCAGCACCGTTTTGACATATCATAAATTTAAAATCTTTAGAAGTAGATCCAGATATTTCATCACAACAGAACGCATTAAACCTATCTACATCATAAAGCCTAAATGGCACAAACTGATTCTTCTTTATGCATGGTTTAATATTTTTCATATGTAACCTCTTTAACCGATAATCTAATATTTTCAGTTATTTTGCGTATAAGAAACAAATGTCATATACTTGATCGTATTAATGACGAAATATGCAAATTATGGCCGTTTTCTGCTCGGGATGTGATGTGTTTCGTCTAAAGAAATTATAATGAACATATGTTTACCTTGCTGGTTAGGAGCACTATTATTAAGAGGCCACAGACAATATATTAAATGATTAGAAAGTTGACGTGACAATAAATAATTATGATCAAAAAAGAGAGGATTCACTATGAGTAAAGATAAGAAATTAACATTCGCTCAGATTCATAACGGAAATATATTTGGTTCAGATTTCAATGAACTGAAAGATAATAACGGAACGATTGTGTTTAAGCATCAAAATCAAGCCAATGGTGGAATTGCGGTTATTTATGCTCCAAATGGCACAGGAAAATCCAGTCTTGCTAAAGTGCTTGGTAGTCAGGGCTCATCTGGTGAATGTGGATTTATTGCAAAAGACGATGTGGGTAATGAAATAACACCAGAATCCGGAGTTTTTCATATTGTTGCAGATCAAATACAGAGACATATTATTCAAGGGGACGAATCACAGTATCTTGTAGGAAAGGAAATCCGTAGAGAATATGAGTTGAAGAAAAGGATAGGTGACGGCTTTAATAGAGTCTTTAAGGATTTACTTCCTTCAACATATAAGAAGAACTATGGTCTAAGTAAAGTGAAGGATCCATTGCTAAAGCAATTGGAGAGAATTGACTCTCAGGCATACAAATATGTGTATTCCATTGTCAATAGGAATCAAAAAGGTGATGACATTGATAGAACTGAATTTATTGAGTATATCAAAGAGCTAGGTAATCGTCCCAATATTGAAAGTATAGATGATGGCGAAAAGCAGTTTATAATACAGGACTATTCAGGATCTTGCATCATAGAAAGATTGTTATCGGTCGATGTTAGCTCCATAAAAAAGAATGCAGAGATTAAGACGATCGAACAGCATAGTGATGCAATAGGAATTTTAAGGAAGTATCATTCGCTGAAATCTTGTATAGTGTGTGATAATGATGATTTTGATGGAGATTCACTTCTCCACAAAAAGGAGGCTGCACGAAAGAGTATTTATGATAGTTTGGATAAAAAGACGAAGGATTTGCTTGAAAATGCAGTAATGGATTCTTCGATTAAAGATAATGATCCATTTGATATTAAGAGGGTTGTAATAGATTTTATTGAAAATGGGGATCCAACTAATTTCGAAAAATTAAGAGAACAACTTCATAATCGTATTACAAATATATGTCATGAAATGATACTGGCTCTTATAGACTGTTTTTCTGATACTACAATGTTAGCGGATTTTGATGAACTTGCTAAGATCAGAGAGTCAGATCCGGTATTAGATTCTGATGATTTGTTGTTCATTCAGGAGGTTATTAGTGAAAATATTGATAGAGATATAAAGGTTGTAAGAGAGGAGGATAACGAAAGAAATTTTGTTCTCATGTTAGGAGATTCTCCGTTGTTGAATGTTGATAGAGACGATATGCACTTGAGCACGGGAGAACAGAATTTTATTTCATTAGCTTTTGAACTTTTATTGGCAAAGAACGGAAACAAGGAATATGTTGTACTGGACGATCCGATTTCAAGCTTTGATTCTATATATAAAAATAAAATAGCATTTTGTATAATAAAATTTTTAGAGAACAAGAAGCAAATTGTTCTAACTCATAATATTGACCTAATCCGTTTGCTACATGTTCAGATGAAAGACAGCTATTATCTGTACATTTTGAATAATACAGACGGTGGAAATAACGGATTTATCCGTATAGAGGATAAAGAAAAGAATCTACTAATAAGCTTATCGGATTTGGTGAAGCTTTTTCAGGCAAAGGGAGGAGACCTGCTATCTGCAATAAAAGATAAGCGCCATTTTCTTATGGCAATGATCCCGTTCATAAGAGGATATGCACATATTTGTCAGGATCCGGATGATTATTATGGAGCTCTGTCAAACATTATGCATGGTTATAATGATTCTAAAATAAATGTTGCCGGAATATATGATTATTTCTTTGGCGATGTATTTGGCGAAGCGGAAGAAATATCGACAGAAGATATTTTGGCTGTTGATTGCAATTGCTTGGATTTTTTTGATTCAAATATGTATCCACTCTTGGCTGAAACATTGAGACAATCACTCATATATTACTATCTCAGAATGAAAGTGGAAAAGACACTGGTTGAAGTTTTCAATATATCAATAAAAGATGATGATATTGTGCTATTGAATCAGATAATAATGAAAGCATTTAGTTGTTCAGATGAAAACGATCCAGAGTTTGAATATAAAAGGGCTTGCAGAGTATTCTTTGCTTCCAGAAAAACGCTTTTAAATGAATTTAATCATTTTGAGGGGAATATGAACATTTTCCAACCGGCAATAGATATTAGTCCAGTGAAACTAATGAAGGAAGTTGACGATATTGAACTGAAGCTGTCTGAAATTAAGGAGAGATACGGTGAATGATTATCAGAAACTGCATGGGATTATCAATGAGATTAATTATTTACTTCACATGAGAGTAGCATTTTCAACAGATGAATTCACTTCATGGTATGCTAATACAGAACGATTTCTGATAGACAGATATGGAGAAAGTAGTTACGAGGTTCAGAACTTTAAGGACAAAATGTATTCCATATATGTATCAGCGTGTGAGATAGATAACTCAGATTATGATAAAATGTGTAAAGAAGGGTTGATCACTACTAAGGCAATTCTTGTAGGCTATTTACAAGAGATGCGGGATTTTTAAACCGGGGAGCAAAGCCATGGAGAAAATGCAATCTATTGTAAAAAGAATACTTGACTGGAAGGAGCCATTCACAGAAACAATTATTCTGATTGCCACTTTTATTGCAGTAGTGTTTTTCGATGGCGTGGGAAGATTGGAATTATGGCTTCAAAACGCAAATGAAAAGGAGACGATAGATACTGCAATATACTATTTCCTGATTCGACTAGGTAATCCGGCTGTGGCAATTGCTGCAACAATAATAGTACTGGTCGCTATCAGAAAATATAATAAAGACAAGAAGCTGAATAAAGGTAATGGATATCATAGGCATCCATATTGGTCATACCTATTCTGTGCATATCTTCTGGGATATAGAAAATGTAATCTTAAATTGGTTCCTGTCCCAATGCAGGTCAAACTTGTAACGAATGATATTTTCCAAGAGTTTATTTGCAATGAAGGTATTCATGCTATTGATAAACAAATAGATGAAGTACGCATAACAAGGCAAGGGGATTTCAAGTGTTCACCATATGTTAATTTAGTACTTGCAGATACATATTCAATAGGATCAGAACAGTTGCCAAGGAAGTTCAGGGGGTTTCCGACTCTATATATTGACAGAACGATAAAAAAGGAAAATACTAGATATGACAGCGAAAATTTTGTGAAGAGTACCATTACTGAAGTCAGAGGATTACCTGACAATGTAACAACTATTAATGTATTTGCTACACTTAACCCTATGAACTGTTATAATATTGCAAAAGAAGTCTTTGTTATGGGAGGGAGAACCCATATAAGTCATTTGTATGTATTCCCGCAAAATCAAGATGAAATATGGTCGTTCTTAGATAAAGGCGTAAAAATATATTAAACGAGAGATCAGATGGCATATACAAAACGAGAAATTGATAACCTGCTCAGAAGAGTCGTTGATAAACTGGATATAAGTGATGCTTTATTTAACGATGCAAAGAGTGAATATAATAATCTTGGAAAATGGATAGCAACTCAAACAGACTATGACATATCAATTTATCCGCAAGGATCATTTTCGCTCGGAACGGTTATAAGGCCCATTTCAGATGAGGATGATTATGATCTTGATTTGGTTTGTGAGTTAGCTGAAAGCTACGGCCTTGAAGCAGAGGAGCTAAAGTGCGAAGTTGTAAAAAATTGGTTGGTCGATTATAAGCGAATAAGTGGTGAGATTGAAGAAAAAAGGCGCTGTTGGCATGTAGAATATGAGGAAATTCCCAACTTCCATATGGATGTTATTCCAGCATATAATGTCGATGAGGCGGTATCCAGCGTAACAGGGATGATTGACATAACGGAGCATGATGAGGAGAATGATTTATATAAATATATAGGATCTAATCCGTCCGGATATACAGAATGGTTTTTTGGAAGATGTGAAAAAAGGTTGACGGCTATAATGGAGGCGTATAACCACCAGATTCGTGAAGAGGTTGAGATTGAACCGCTGGAGAGAAACCGTGCTAAGACACCCTTGCAACAGGCAGTTCAATTGCTCAAGAGACATCGTGATGTAATGTTTGATAGTTATCCTGATGAGGAAGAGGCAAATGGAGAAATAAGTAGGGCAGATAAACCTATTTCCATTCTGATTACAACGATAGCAGCGCAGTTATATGATAACGAGGACAGCACAATAGAGACTCTAAATGATATACTTGCTAAAGCAGAAAGATATATTGAGAGTCATAAGAAAAATGAGAAGTATTATATTGAGAATCCGAGCTTTGCCGGAGAAAATTTCGCAGATAAATGGAATTATAGCGAGAACAGGAGACAAGCCTTTTTCGATTGGCTCAGGCAAGCAAAGAAAGATTTAAATATGGTCTATTTATTCTCTATGAATAGAGTTGAACTGTTAAAACACATCAAGAGTTTATTCGGAGAAGAGCTTACTACAAGAGTAATAAATGAAATGGCGCAGGAAGATAGAGAAGGCATAGAGACAGGAAAACTAATGATGGAATCATCCACCGGAATACTATCGGAGAATGGGGACGTAGAGATACGGACGAATCATCATCACAGTGGGTAAGACATATATTAAGCCTACGCCTATTTCATTGACCTTACAAAAGGAAGAGTTATGTCACAGATATCCAGATCTAATTGAGAGAATAGTCATAAAGGATGGCTGTCTCACATGTATAATGAGACTTCGTCCATCGTGTTGGAGCTGTGAGTATAGAATAGAAATAGCTCAAAAAATCAAGAAACAGCCCCGAGTATGGTTGATGTCTCCTCGGATTGAATTATATAACGGCAAGAAACCACATCATATATATGGCATAGACAAAAGAGGATATGCCCGCCTCTGTGTATATTACCCTGAATATAAGGAATGGGATGAAAACACGATGTATCTTGCAGATACTTTTGTCCCCTGGACAGTGACATGGCTTAATACATACGAATATTGGTTGGTTACCGGAGTATGGGAATATGCGGAATCGCCGCATGGGATTAAGAAGAAAGATATGTTGAAGGAGATATAGTCAAGTATATTATATGGCGTTTCATACAACGATTGCTTAGATTAGACGGTACGGAAATTGTTTTGATAAAAATGAATGATAATAGCCGATTATC
>DFFQ01000066.1 GCA_002371025.1 Lachnospiraceae bacterium UBA3772
GATACATAAATCTCACCTGTTTCAACAAGAGATTTAGCCATCTTTGTAACTTCACCCTTGAACTGGATCATCTGACGACGATCTCTTGAACTAAGCTTGAAGAGATACTGGTTATGAGCACTGATAAGGAGAATGCTGAATGAATGAACATTATCCTTTGCTTCTTTAATACCAGAACCTATCATACGTGAATTTGCAATGATGATCTCTGCGCTTTCCTGTGGAAGATATTCAGAAAGAATCAACTTATAAATCTTAAGATAATCATCTTCTGAATCAACCTTAACAGGAAGTTCTGCAACTGCGAATTCGATAACTGAATCCGCAAGTTTGATACTACCGCCATCATCATCAATCTGTGCCGTACATTCCCTTGGAATAAGCATTCTGAAGAACTTATTCTCAATTACCTTCTGGCCATCACCAGGCTGAACGATAACAAGTTCAGGATATGTAAGCTCTAACTTATGCATTGAAATGATAGCATTATCATCTCCAGTCTCCGCAAGATCTATAAGTCTTAAATAAAGTTCCTTGATCTGTGGAGTCTGATATTTAACAAGTTCTACAATCTTATCAACTGCAGGCACATATGCCATTGCAGCATTCTGCATATAAAGATTGATAAGCTCTTCTGTTGTAGCTCCCTTGGATTCCTTATGCTGGATAACCTTAAAGAGATTTTCCTTATCGAAATCTTCATACTTATTATCAAAGGCTCTTTCAAAGTATGTCATACTCTTCTTTTCGCCTGTGAAATCAGGAGAAGCTTCCTGTCTCTCATAGATCTTACCAAGTTCATAAGCTGCCTGAACAGATCCAAGTCCAAGTGCTTCAAGGAATGCTTTTTCAATTTCATAATTAGTAGATATATAGAATACCTGACTCTGCTTATAAAGAGCAACCTTTAAAGCTGTAGCTGCACTACCTGCCTGAACTGCTCTTTCCCACTTATCAACAGAAGCCTGAAGATCTTCACCGTGAAGATTCTTGATATCATTGATATAAGCATCTGCTTCAAGGATACCATTATTCTTTGCTTCTTCGAAATACTTAAGAGCTTTGATACCATCTCTCTTAGTACGAAGGATTCCATAATAATAGAATCTGCCAAGATAGAATGAAACTCTCTTATGTCCAAGTCTCTCAGCTGTTTCATACCATGTAAGAGCCTTATCATATTCCTTCTGCTGCTGGTCATAAATATTACCAACCAGGAATGCAAGATCCGGATCCTTGGTAGCTTCAAAAAGCTGCTGAGCATAACTTATAGTTTTTTCAATATCATAGTATGGAGAATCCTTATCATAGTAAAGATCTATAAGAAGATAAGAAGCCTTGATACTACCAAGCTTAAGAGCCTGTTTAGCTGCTGTCATGGCACCTTCATAGTCTTCAAGATAATAGCAATAAGTTGCTTCACTATAGTACTGATTATCCTTACGATTAAGGCTTGTATCACTTACACGGGTAGGTGCTACGAATGCAAATGAGTTTGCTGTCTCGAAGATGATCTCTTCGTACTGCTCAATGATCTCCATGGTAGCACATATAAATCTCATACATGCAAGACGTCTGCCTTCATAGAATGCAAATGTAACAACACCCTTATTCATGCCCTTATGATAGAATGTTGTACAAATACCATCAGCAAATTCTGTAATATATGGCTTTAATGTTAATTCTTCATCAAAGGCATCATTACAATATCTAAGATAATTCTCAAGAGTCTTCTTTGAATCTCTTGGGATACTATCATAACTTACATAAATAGCGAAATCCTTATATGTAATACTTGGTGCATAGTATTCTTCATCTGTTTCCTCATTGATTGTCTTTACCCAATCCTTAGGAAGCTTATGAATGAAACCATCAACCTGGTTATGTACATATGTATACTGATACTGAAGCTTTGCAGGATCGATAGCATTATAACGAGGTTCTTTACCCTTTGCTCTTCTCTGTTCAGCCTTATCAGTATAAAGTCTGTCCTTCTCTTCAAATTCAAGACTGTCAGTATGTGTTGAAGCATATTCAACTCTGTCATAAGCTGCTTTAGCTTTTTCATCACCCATATCAGCCAGCTTCTTATACCAGATCATAGCCTTGTCATAATCAACAGGGACAACGAATTCTGATTTATTACCATACTGATCTATTCTCGAAAGTCCATTTTCATAGATAGAACCAAGATTCATGTATGACGCTTTGATTCCTCTTTCTGCAGCTTTCTCAAAATGTGTAATAGCTTTTGAGAAATTCTGAACATCCAGATACATCTTAGCTACCTTATATGTCATATCTCCATCTTTAGTAAGATTTACGCATTTCTCATAATACTGAGCTGCCTTACCTTCATCCTTATCTATGTGGGCATTTCTATATGTTCCCTTTTCATAGAATTCCCCAAGGATTTTTAGAGAATCAATACTTATCTGTGTATATGTTGGATCCACAATACCTGTGTCAACAACCTTTTCAAGAGTTTCTACCGCTTCCTCTGAACTGGCATTTTCAAAAAGATTCATGGCTCTGTCAAATTGAAGCTCAACCTGACTTTTTTTAGGACCTTTGTTGCCAAACATATTAAAAAGCGGAATTTTCTCTTTTAAACTGCTGAAAAATCCCATAAAAATGTCCTCCATTTATTGCATAATTAATAAACTTATTTTACCACAACGTCTAATTGTATGCAAAGATTTAAAGACTATTTCTATAGATTTTTATGCAACTGAACCCATATATTTCACAAGAGCTTCAACTGCTTCAATTTCATCAGCGCCTTCAGCCTCAATTTCGATTTCTTCATCATTGCAAAGTGAAAGGCTCATCATTCCCATGATACTCTTTGCATTAATCTTCTTATTTCCAGAAATAAGATATATTCTGCTTTCATACTGACTTGCTGTCTGAACAATTTCTGCAACAGGTCTTGCTTCTGCATAATTAGGTAACTGAACTTTACACTTCTTGTTTGTCATTTTGTAATCTCCTTATATTATCTCATTAATTATTAACTATATCATCTAAGAGAATCTGCTATCTCACTGATTCTTCTAAGCCTATGATTAACCCCGGATTTTCCTATGGGTGGTGATACCATATCTCCCAATTCCTTAAGTGAAAGATCCGGATTTTCAAGTCTTATCACCGCAAGTTCCAAAAGTGGTGCCGATAAAGTTTTAAGCCCTTTTTTTTCTTCAATAAGCTTTATATCACTTATCTGCTTTGCAGCCGCCTCAGTTATCTTACTGATATTGGCTGTTTCGCAATTCACTTCTCTATTGATAGAATTTCTAAGATCTTTATAGATCCTTATATTTTCGAATTCCATATAAGCATTGCTTGCTCCTAGGATTCCGATTATTTCTGAAATACTATTTGAATCCTTTACATATACTACAAAGTGAGATCTTCTCTTAAAACTCTTAGGTTCAAGTCCAAAGGAATTAAGTATATGTATCAACTGATTCATTCTATATTCATTACTTACCACGATCTCCATCTGGTAAGATTTATTTGGATCATTAACAGATCCTCTGGCAAGAAAAAGTCCTCTTAAAAATGCTTTTTTGCAGCATTCTTTTTGTATTATGATGTCATCACTGCTAAGTCTTGTATCATCCTCAGTCAGTTTTAATTTCATAAGCACCTGCTCTACAGCCTTATCACCTATAATGGTAACTGAAGCATTTTCGCTTTCTTCCTCATCGATCATAATCTCTGCTTTTGTAAGATCAAAAAGTAGTCTTATCATCTTAAGGACTATATCCATCATGTAAGTTACATCAGTCTTAATTCTGATATAAGGAACATTTGAATCATTATATAATCTGGCATTAAGCGAGAATATACCTGATAATTCTGCAATCCTGCAATGTTCTGCTTTATCTATCTTTGTACTGATTTCTTTTTTAAGATTACTTGAAAAAGACATCATTTATCCCCTTTTATTATAGCTTCCTTCTCTAAATCCCTATGAATAAGCCTAACTGTATAATTCAGTGTAGACAGCCTGTTATATAGCATATTTGCTATAGTAACGGATCTATGTCTTCCGCCTGTACAACCAATAGCTACAACAAGCTGATGCTTTCCCTCATTCTCAACATATTTTGGAATGGTATAGGATAATACATCGTATATCTTATTCAGGAATTCATCCCCTTCTCCAGAAGACAGGACATAGTCCTGCACTGCCTTTTCATTACCCGTATGACTCTTTAATTCAGGCACATAATAAGGATTTGGCAGGAATCTTACATCCATTACTATATCAGCATCGCCAGGAATACCATTTTTAAAACCAAATGACATTATACTTACGATGATATTAGTATAATCCTTATCCGCCTTTACGATTTTTGCGATTTCTCTCTTAAGTTCCCTTGTTATAAGGTCTGATGTATCAACATAATAATCAGCTATATCCTTTAAGAAAGCAATCTTGGTTCTTTCTTTATCAATACCATCCTCTATTCTTCCGCCCACTGCAAGAGGATGTTCTCTTCTTGTTTCTTTATATCTTCTTACAAGGTCTTCATCTTTTGAATCAAGGAAAAGCACCTCGTAATTAAAATTCGATTCTTTAAGACTCGCAAATACCCTGGTAAGTTCATCCAAAGCTTTGCCATTTCTTATATCTATTCCAACGGCTATCTTATCATAATTATAATCTTCACCTGTGGTAGTATTTACAAAATTCCAAATGAGAGAAACCGGGAGATTATCTACGCAATAAAATCCCAGATCTTCTAATGTTCTTAATGCAGTTGTTTTTCCTGCACCGCTCATTCCGGTAATTATGATAAATCTCATCTTAAATTGCCCTCACCAATCAAAACTCGCCTAAAAGTCTAACTTCTGGCTCTAATCTGACTCCAAACTTATCAAATACTATTTCCCCAACTTCTTTGATAAGTTTATAAATATCATCAGATGTAGCACTGTCATCATTAACTACAAATCCGCAATGTTTAGGTGAAACGCATGCTCCACCTACTCTATATCCTTTTAAACCACTATCCATTATAAGCTTGCCTGCAAAATATCCCTCCGGTCTCTTAAACGTTGAACCTGCACTTGGATATTCCAGTGGCTGTTTATCACGACGTCTCTGATTAAGATCGTCCATCTTTTCTTTAATAGCTGCTTTATCACCCTTTTTAAGCTTAAATGCAGCTCCTGTTATGATCATATTTTTTTCAGATGCTATACTGTGTCTATATGAGAAATCCATCTCATCTCCAGGAATTCTTATTCTCTCTCCATCCAATACACAATCACAATAGAGAACAATATCTTTCATCTCTCCATCGTAAGCTCCTGCATTCATAAATACAGCTCCGCCTACAAAACCAGGTATTCCTGAAGCAAATTCAAAACCTTCAAGTTCATTATCCAATGCAACTCTTGCAACCTTGCTAAGAAGTGCTCCAGCCTCAGCATAAATGATCTCATCATTCACACCAATCTTACTCATCTCTTCGCCGATATAAAGGACTGTTGCATCAAGCCCCTTATCTGAAACCAGCACATTGCTTCCATTTCCAAGAAGGATAAGTTTTTCGTTATTATTTTCACATTCTGTTTTTATATCTATAATATCCTGAACCGATTCAGCCTTAACAAATCTTCTGGCAGGTCCACCTGTACGAAATGTTGTATGTTTCGCCATTGGTTCATTAAAAATTTCTATCATAATCTATGTTGCTCCAAAAAAAGTAACTAAAAAAAGACTCTGCTAGAATAAAATATAACTTACAGAGTCTTTTTTTTCAATCGGTATATTGTTAGAAAAGTGCTGATAAATAGTGGTTTCTTAGTGAAAAATCACCATCAAATGAAAACTATCCACTAGTATCAGGTTTCTAACCACATACAATATATTGTTATAGAATCCAGCAAATATGCGCATTTAACTGTTTAAATAGTTGAATATGTATCTTTTAAACTGCAAGTTTCCAAATCACCTTGATTTTTATTCAAGAACTGACTTTGCTCCACCATAAATTCCTGCATCGTTTCCAAGTTTTGCAAGTTCAAAACCAGTTTCACGGCAAGCATGGAATGAATACATCTTGAAATACTTTGAAACTGTATCAAGGATTATCTGTCCAGCTTTTGATACGCCACCACCTATTACAAATACTTCAGGATCAACAACTTCTGCAATATGTGAAAGTGCAAGGCCAAGCTTCTTACCAAATTCTTCTACAACCTGCATTGCAAGTTCGTCACCAGCTTTAGCTTCATCAAAGATTGCTTTAGCTGAAATATACTGAACATCACGAAGTTTAGATGGCTTATCTGAATCATTTAAAGCCTTATTTGCAAGACGTACAACACCTGTTGCTGAAGCGTACTGCTCAAGACATCCGCTCTTTCCACAGTTACATGTCTCTTTTTCTTCTGTATCGATAGTGATATGTCCTATCTCACCACCTGCTCCATGGACACCAGCTACAATCTTACCGTTAATGATGATTCCACCACCAACACCGGTACCAAGTGTTACCATAACAACGTTTTCATGGCCTTTACCGCCACCCTGCCACATTTCGCCAAGAGCGGCAACATTAGCATCATTACCAACTGATACTTTAAGACCAGTAATCTTTGATAACTCATCAGCAGCATTAAAAATGCCCCATCCTAAATTAACGCATTTAACAACAGTTCCATCTTCCTTAACTGGTCCAGGAACACCCATACCAACACCAAGGACATCATCCTTATTGATTGATTTCTCAGCCAGCTTATTCTCTAAAGATTTTGCAATATCTCCAAGGATAAATGCACCACCATTATCTTTTCTTGTTGTGATCTCCCACTTATCAAGAAGATTTCCTTCCTCTGTAAAAAGACCAATTTTTACTGTTGTTCCTCCGATGTCTACACCGAATGCATACTTTGACATTATTTGTCCTCCAATCTCGTCATACTTTATTACCGCTTATTTATTATTTTCCTGAGATTTTTTCATATTCTCAGTTACTCTCTTATATAATTCCTGAGCAGCATTATATCCCATCTTCTTCTGTCTGTGGTTAACAGCTGCTGATTCAACTATTATAGCCAGGTTTCTACCAGGTCTTACAGGAATGAGATGACTTGTGATCTTATTGCCAAGGAATTCAACATACTGATCCTCAAGTCTTAATCTGTCATAATTGGCATCTTTATCCCAATCTTCCAACTTAATGACCAGATCTATCTGCTGTGAAAGCTTGACACACTCAACACCAAACATGGTCTTAACATCCACTATACCGATACCTCTTAATTCAATAAAGTTTCTAGTGATCTCAGGTGATGTACCAATAAGCTGATCTTCACTGATCTTCTTTATCTCAACTACATCATCTGATACAAGTCTGTGTCCTCTCTTAATAAGTTCAAGAGCAGCTTCTGATTTACCAATACCGCTGTCTCCCATGATAAGAACACCTTCGCCATATACATCTACAAGAACTGCGTGAATAGAAATTCTTGGTGCTAACTGCTCATGAAGATATCTAACTGTTTCATGTACAAATGAAGATGTGGTTGCAGAACTTGAAAGTACAGGGATTCCATGCTTAAGTCCTGCTTCTATGATAAAGTCATAAGGCTTGATATCTCTACAGAAAACAAGACATGGGATAGGAAAACTGAAAAGTTTATCAAATATCTCAATATTCTCTTCCCTTGTATGCATATCCGCAAGGAATGCATGTTCTACATTACCGCAGATCTGAACCCTTGCTGTGTCAAAATGTTCAAAAAAGCCTGCCAGCTGAAGTGCGGGTCTGTTAATATCCGGGTCTTTAATATAAATTTTATCTGTATCTATTTCTGGTGTATAATTTGTAAGATTCATCTTC
Source organism: Lachnospiraceae bacterium UBA3772 (assembly GCA_002371025.1). Taxonomy (GTDB): domain Bacteria; phylum Bacillota; class Clostridia; order Lachnospirales; family Lachnospiraceae; genus Eubacterium_Q. The sequence goes on from DFFQ01000066.1 coordinate 7,866, forward strand.
TGAATAAAAGAAGAAAGCTTAACACTGTATTCTGTGTCTGCCATTTTTATACCTCCCGATTCCCCTTATAAATAATGGGCCATATTCATTTCGATTTTATCATAGATAGATTTATTTTTCTATGTTAATATTGATATATAAAAAGAAAGTTTCACGAGGCACCTATGGATAAATATATTCCTGATAAGAATAATGAATTTAATATCTCAGAAGAATTAAAAAAACTTCCGCATAAGCCAGGTGTCTATTTAATGCACAGTGACAGCGAAGAGATTCTTTATGTCGGTAAAGCTGTGGATCTTCACAATCGTGTAAGACAATATTTCCAAAAAGGTCACGGTCATAATGGTTCCCAAAAGATTGCTAAAATGGTGGAACAGATCGAATATTTTGAATATATAATCACTTCCTCTGAAATGGAGGCTTTAGTTCTCGAATGTAATCTTATAAAAGAACATCATCCACGTTATAACACTATGATGAGGGATGATAAGGGATATCCATATATAAAGATAACCACATATGAAGATTACCCAAGAGTAATGTATTCTCACCAGATGCATAGGGATAAATGCAAATATTTCGGTCCTTATACCGATGGCAAGGCTGTACATGACATAATAGAATTATTAAGGAAATTATTTAAGATAAGAAATTGCAACCGCAATCTTCCTAAAGATATAGGAAAAGAGCGTCCTTGTCTCTATCACCAGATCAATATGTGTTCCGGCCCCTGTGGTAATTATATTTCCAAGGAAGAATATAACAAAAATATCTCTTCCGTAATCTCTTTTTTAAATGGAGATACTAAAGAGATTATCTCTTCTCTTACTGACAGGATGAAAGAAGAAGCCTCTTTAATGGAATTTGAGAAAGCTGCCATAACCCGTGATCTTATTGAAAGCATCAAACATATCATGGATAAGCAGCGTATAACCGATACAGATCAAGATAACAGAGACATCATTGCTATGGCAAGAAATGATACAGATTGTGTTGTTTCAATATTCTTTGTAAGAGACGGCCAGCTTCTGGGAAGAGAAAATCATCATATGACAATTGATGAAACCGGGGATGACGACTCATCTATAATAACTGCTTTTGTAAAGCAATATTATAGCAGCACCCCCTATATTCCTAAAGAAATCCTCTCTACCATTCCGGTTAATGAGGAAGAAGTGATCACTGCCTTCTTAAGTGAAAAAAGAGGCGCTAAAGTCCATATAATAATTCCAAAAAGAGGTGATAAGAAAGGACTAGTAAGTCTCGCAGAAGACAACGCTTCTTTAGTTCTTGCCCAGGATATCGAAAGAATTAAAAAGAAAGAGAAACGAACCATAGGAGCCGCAAAAGAAATCGCCGAAATTGTAGGGATTGAAAATGCCACAAGGCTTGAAGCATTTGATATTTCCAACATTTCCGGTTATAATTCTGTTGCTTCCATGGTGGTATTTGAAAATGGTTCTCCAAAGAGAAATGCTTATAGAAAATTTCGTCTTAAAACAGTAGATGGACCAAATGATTATGCTTCCATGAAGGAAGTCCTTTCAAGACGTTTCAGTGATGAAAAAATAGGTCCTTTCCCGGATGTTCTTATGATGGACGGCGGCAAAGGTCAGGTAAACATTGCTAAAATGGTATTAGACAGCCTTGGAATAGATATTCCTGTCTGTGGTATGGTTAAAGATGATAATCATAGAACCCGTGGACTCTACTTTAATAACAAGGAAGTCGACTTTAAAAAAGGTTCTGAGGCAATCCATATGGTCACCACCCTGCAGGATGAGACCCACAGATTTGCCATTACCTACCATAAATTATTAAGAAGTAAGGAACAAGTTCATTCAATCCTAGATGATATTGAAGGAATCGGTCCTGCAAGAAGGAAGGCATTACTGTTACATTTTAAGAACATAGAAGAAATCAAAACTGCATCTTTAGAACAATTACTTCAGGTTGAAGGAATGAATAAAAAAAGCGCATGGGCTGTATATGATTTTTTCCATTAGTATAAAGGTTAATTTATAGGAGTTTATATGAAAAGATTTTTATTTCCCGTAGAATATTACAGATCAACTTATAATATTGATTTTAATCATTACTATGATCTTGGATACAGAGGGATCATATTCGATATTGATAATACTTTAGTTCCTCATGACGCAATGTCTGATGAAAGATCAAGAAAGTTATTAAAAAATTTACGAGAAATGGGATTTAAGATCATTTTCTTATCTAATAACGATGAACCAAGAGTTAAGAATTTTGCAAATGAGATAAATTCAGATGGTTTATCTACTATAAATTATATCTATAAAGCTAAGAAGCCATTAAAAGATTCTTATATTAAAGCTGCAGAGATTCTTAAGATTGAGCCAAAAAATATGCTTTTTATCGGAGATCAGATCTTCACTGATATTCTTGGTGCAAACAATGCCAAGATTCACTCAATCTTAGTAGATAAGGTTAATAAAAAAGAAGATGCACATATCTACCTTAAGAGAATCTTAGAATATCCTATTAAAGGTTTATATCTTATGAAACATAGAAAAAAATAAAGAAAGAAAAAAGAGGTTGTACATGGGACAACCTCTTTTCTTTTTATTATTAAGTTTTTAATTCTTCAGTTATTACAGCATATCTGCTCTGAGTTTCTTTAATACCTGAAGGCTCTTTGTTCTAAGTCCTTCTGCCTCAAATAATGGAAGCATATTATCGATATCAAACTTACTCTTCATAACTGTATCAAGCCAATCATTGATATATGCCTTAACATATCCAACATTGTCTTCAGACTTATCCTTAAGAGAATTTTCAATATTATTGATATTATCAACAACTGTAGGTCCTGAAACCTTCTTATCTGCTGAAGGTGTACTTCCTTCATCTGAAAGTTCGATAACCTTACCAGTCTTTGTGATGATAACCTTCTTATTAGGTGATGATTCAGGCTTTGCTACTCCACCAGTCTTTCTGTCGATAAGCTTTTCAATAGCCTTGATGAGACATACACAGCTATATGTTGCCTCAAGTGGAGTCTGCTGTCCTTCACCCTTATCTTCATACTGATACCAGAGCCACTCAGATTTAAGGAGCATTTCTTCAATCTTAGAATCAGAAAGTAACTTCTGAAGATCTGAATCCATAGCAGGAGCTGCTGCTCTACCAAAGATACCGCCGCTCTTTGCAGCCGCTTCAACCTTATGATACTTAGGTGGAACCTGTGTATCTGCATATGTCTTAATAAGGTATTTCTCAGCCTTCTTTGGATCGTAGTTAGAATTGATAACTGCAATTCTTCCACCATTAAGACCATTGATGATCATATCCTCTGCTGCGAGGAATACAAGTGTCTTCTGACGATCA
>DFFQ01000175.1:0-12045 GCA_002371025.1 Lachnospiraceae bacterium UBA3772
TGACTTTTAATAGTTAGTCTTTCTATAGAAAAAGAGGCATACCATTTCTAGTACACCTCTGTTCTAAAATAATTATTTAGTTATTTTGCATTTCTTTGGGGCTTTTGCCTTCTTGATAAGTTTCTTATATAATTTTAACTTCTTCTTAGGTACTTTGAATTTTGCTTTTTTATTAATACCCTTAAAAGCTTTAGCTCCAATTGATTTCTTTTTAAGTTTTTTAGTTTTTATTATTATTGTTTTAAGTTTGTTACAACCATAAAAGGCATTTCTACCAATTTTGCTAATATGCTTTCCAATTACAACTTTAGTTATATTCAAACATCCTTTAAATGCATTACTATTAATTTCTGTAATCTTAAATGCCACTCCACCAAGTTTTACTGTAGATTTAATACTCGATGTAGTACTGTTCATATTATAAGGTTTCATAAATGTGACATTTCCACCTGTCACTTTTCCTCCTTTTTTTATTATTTTTGTAATCTTATATTTTCCAGATGATTTTTTATCCGCAACTAATGAATTAACACAAATTTTATCAGTTGTAATTTTTTCTTCTACCCAATATTTACTACCATCAATATCTGTTAGAAAAGAACCATCAGATGATATTGTTCCGACTCCGTCAATTCTATTATTCTTATGTTCTACTGATTTTTTTTCGTCTGTACGAGTTTTAGTATTATTATTTACACCACTATCATTCTTATTTTTTTCTTTGGAATCATCAATATCTTCACTTGATTTCTCTGAAACCATTATTTCAAATTCAACTTCTCGATTTTGATAATACTCGAAATAATATACTTTTAGTATTTGTATACCCACTTTAGAAGAATCCAACATATCAATATTTGTTTCATACTTATCCACTTTATTCCTTGTACCATCTTTATAAACAGCTTCAACTTCTAAATCATCAATATCTATTCTATCTCCAACATAATAATTTGTCTTTTCCTTTGTAACTTCAATGTGATCAAGATCCTTTACCACATCATCTCCTACATACACAAACGTTTGATTATCTGATAGATATTCATCAGCATCACCATTATCAGGAACAACTTTAGCACATAAAGTACCATTAATTTTATCCAATACTTCATCGGCAACTACTAAATCCATATCTTGTCCAGGTTTAATATTATCAAGTTGAATAATTTGTACTGGATTATTAAAATCATCTGCATTATAAATATACAACTTTGATGTAGCCTCTTCTAATCCATTATTTGATACATTAATATGAATACTATCATCTATTTTTTCACATGCCGTCTGAAAATCCATATATGATAATTCAATATTTTTACTGTCATTTTCATTTAATGTTACCGTATATTTATTATTTAAATCATTAAGGTCATCTATATTTTTCATTTCGTAAGTATAGTAATCTTTTGCGCCAACATCTATTGTATTTACAATCTGTTCGTCAACTATAATATTATCATTCCTATCTAATATTTTAATGTTATACTTATCTAACTTGGCAAGACCATTATTAGTAACTCCTACTGAAATAACTGCATCATATGTACCTTCTTCATTTTTATTAAATACATAGTTAACATCATCAATTATCAAATCATGTTTTAAAGAAATCTTTTTACAACATATATCTGTTTTTTCATCAAAAATTTCTTCTCCTATATCTATCGTTTTCTTAGCAAATATCATGTATCCATCATTATTATTCCATATAGCAATTGGTTTTTCGCAATATGTATTTAAATCTGTTAATTGTATTTTTCCACTTGCGTTATTCTCTTTCATAACATAAGCATATAATTCCTTTCCCTGACTATCATTATTTCCATCTGAAAAAATAATCAAATCATAATCTGTACAATTAACAATTGAATAATCATTAGTAATTCCTTCATCTTCAAACATCAATTCATTTATGGTTAAATCTGTCGAATCAACATACTTGAGGATGTTATCATCATTATTCTCATACCAAATTAATACATTCTCATTATTTAATTTTGAAAAACTGATATTTTCAATATCCCCTGAAGTCACAATTCTTTCACTACTACCATCACCAGATATAACCATCAGACGTTCATAATCAGAATCACAAATCGTAATAGCTAATTGAATTTCATTATTTATTGTTCCAATATCAAAATCAACTATCGGTTCATCATAAATAGCTATTTTATTTGCTTTTATGTTTTCTCTAATATCATCAATATAATAAACTTGATTATTTCCTGATAATTTTAATGCATCATTATTTTCATTCTTAATCCATGCAACAGATATCTTTCCATTATCATTAGATATTTGAGGCATACTATCGAATTTATTATCATCAGATAGTTGAATAATTTCTTTTGCTGATTCATCAATATTTAACCTTGCTAAATTAATTTCACAATTTTTTGCAAAGTCATTTATAAAGTTTTCATCATCTATTTCGTTTTCTACAAAAGTCTTTTTTGAATTCATCCAAACTACATATATATCTTTTCCTTCCACTGAAACATCAGGATACAAATCCGCTGTTCCATCATCATCTAAAATAACAGGACTGCTCCATTTATTATTTTTCTCATCTAATACAGAATACACTAAAGCTGTATGATTTCCATTAGTTCTTGTGCTAATATCATCAATATAAAATATTACTTTTGTCCCATTATCTGTTTCAATCAATTGCGGTTCAAAATCATTATATGTATTCTTTTCCAAAACGCTTATGCTATCATTTAGCGTATCATTTTCTTGCCATTCCGCATTATCTCTCAAGATACAATAATCTTCATCTTGGAACTCATCATTCCACTTAATTTCCTCATATTCTGAATCATCGTACTCTTCACTTAGCGTTCTAAATCCACCACCATTTTTATAGTATAAAACATCCGACTTTTTTAAATATACTGCTTCGTACGGTTTGCCATTTTTCTTTTTGCCAATAATTGTTTTTTTTGCAGACCAGAATAATGCCTTGGCGGAAATACCTAACTCTCCAGATAGCGAAGCTTTAGTTGTTTGTTTCAAGCTACCTTTCTCTTGATTCCATTTTGTAGATATTTTAATTTTATTAGTTACTTTCCCATATACCGAAATATCCGCTGCTTTTGATACTCCAACACCTGCTGACGCTTCAATTTCTGGCAATTTTATTTCTATATCATCACTTATGTATACATATCCCTCTTTTAAATCTGCTTTTACCGAACCTGATGCATCAACACCTACTCCTACTTTCAGTTTTAAAACAATCGGTACGCTCCATAAAAACGTTTGCCACTCTCGTTTATATTTTGCTTTAAATTCTATCTTTATCTTTCCACTAACTGTTTCATCTCCCAATTCTCCGAAAGTTCCTTCTGCATATCCAATAAGTTTAACTTTAACAGAAGTATTTTTCATCGAGCCACCAGTTAATAGGTATTTATCACTCGATGCTACTACTATATTTCGAGCTGTTGCAATATCTTCATCCCACTTATCGACCAACTTTTTTAAATCAGTCCACTCTTCCTTTTTCATTTTCTTTAAATCAATTTCTTTGAAGCCAAAACCTATTCTATATGTATTTCCTTCTGTTTCAAACTGAACTGGAAAACTACCTAGATCAAGATTAACTTTAGTTCCACCAAGAATAGGTATATCAGATGGAACCTTAAACTCTATATCATTTGCTATTTTCAAATCTATTGGATTATAATTCACATCATCACTAACAATTTTTAGTGTTTCTTCCTCATCATATGTCTTATTATTATCTATGACATTATTACGATCCAAGGCAGAAAAATCATATAAATAATACTCATTGTTTTTTCTAAGTATAATACTATTACCTTTTACAATTAATCCATCATCTTTTATATCCCCCCATGGTGACCAGCACCAACCCGATGATTCTTCTGCCACATAACGTTCCCATTTTCCCTCATAAAATGGATCCGATGCTCTTATATCAAAAACCCCCGAAATAATAACATCATATTTATCATTTATTATTTGTGTTATTCGACTATGATCCTCAATGGTATACGCTAATCCATTATTAACTATTGAATTTAATAAATATTTTTTTTCACTTACATCACCGCTTTTACTAACGTAAATATCTCTACCTTCATCATCAATGCCTTTCATAATATTCCATTTCATACAAACTGGACTCATATAATCAAAATAATCACAATCATTATATCTGGCTTCAATCAATTTATTGCCATTTAAATCCCAAATTACATTCCCATCATATAAGAAACCATCCTTGCTCATATATTCTGGAACAACTTCTGATTCATCATTATAAAAATGTATTTCTTTACCATTCTCATCAATATATCTATCCTTCCCCATATCAAAAAGCATATCTTTTCCTTTTTTTATAGCATTTATTGAAAAATCATAAGGATTAAATACTCCCTCATCTTTAATAACACTTCCATCATCTAAAAGCATAATATAATCATCACCAGAATTTGAGACATCAAAATAAGCAATCTTTATACCATTTGGTTTATAAAAATAAATTTCACGAGTAGGATAATACTTTATTTCTTTAGACGCCCCATTAATTAGCGTTCCTACTTTATCATGTCCAGTAATATTATCATAATATATATAATTATCAATTGTTTTACTAGACATTCCTTTTTTACATATTTCTTTAGCTTCTTCTGAGTTTAAATCATATCGATATATTTCATTTAAATTTTCATCTAACCATGCCAGATAATCATATACGTAACCATATTCATCATTCCAGTCCCAATGGTAGAGTTTCAACATAAAATATTTTGAATTCCCAAACTCACATCCAGGTATAGATAAACTTAACTGCTCTCCACAATCGACTATATTTGCATGTTCAGGCTCTACTCCATATTTTCTTGATAAATCAATCGTATCTCCGTTACCATCAACCAAATAAGATCTTCCATTATCTCCAATAATATATTTTCCATCCAAAAAAGAACAGTACTTATCACTATACCCATCTTTATAATCTTCAAATTCAAAAAGCTTATTTATCTTTTCTGTTTGAACATCCCATTTTTTAAGAATGTTTGTACCGCTATCCATCCACACTATCTGTTTATCATCAAAATAAATACCGTCAAACACATGTCTAACTCCATGCTCAACCTTATATCCATCAAAACTTATATTACTTTCATGAGATAAAAAATTTTTTAAAGTTTTTGAATTAGATAATTTTATAGCGTTAAATTCTCCATTATCTTCGTAATAGAGCATATCTCCGTATATCCCAATCAATTCATCATTAAATTCATCATTGTCACACTCGAGTATTTTCTCCCCATGACTATTCAAGTACCCCATAGACTTACAATCACCATCAACGAATTCTATGACTTTTTCATTACAAAAATCTCCATCTATTCTATCAAATCCATACTCATAATATATACCCGTTGTAACATTCAAAAGATCATATTTTTCATCTAAATATGGATTTTCTATTTTATACATTGAATCACTATAACCTGATATGTTTTCTTGAGAATATCTATCACTTGATTGATAAATAATATGTGTTATTGCAGGAGTATAGTAACTTTCCCATATATTCAGTCTATCAATCCATTCATCATCTTCTTTGAGTTTAAATGTTTTAATAATTCCATTCACACTTAGAAAATGAATATTAACATAATCACCACTTAGGTTTTCTTTAAGGACCAATAAATCAGACAAACCTGTTTCTATTATTTCTACATTAGATTTATTTATTTTTAATTTATAGGTCTTTATTCTAGAATCCCTTTCACCATACGATGTTGGTATTAAAGAATAAATACTTTCAGCAGCTTCGCTAGTTTTAATATTATTCATAAAACTATTATTACCAAACATCAAACATACACTCAACAAAATCGCTACTATCCTTTTCATACTCCTTCTCCTTTCTACGCAAAAAAACGCCACAAAAAGTGACGCTTTCATAATAATTATTATTCTGTTATATCATTTTTTAATCAATTCAAACTAGCTATATTATAACACCCCATATCATATAACCATGCATCACAAAATTTCCTTTGATTTGCCTTATATAAATCCTTATCCCCTTTAAGATTGTTTTGATTGATTAACATATTAATATTTTATCAAATTTTATAATTACATTCAATAATTCCAAATACAATTCTCAACACAAACAACAACTTTCTCGATGAATATACAAAGAATAGTTTATTTTATCCTCTTATCAATTTTCCTAAAAAACTCCACATATTTCATCATCACATTTGCTTCCTTCCCTTGCCTTATCATAATCATTATTTCATCCTCAGGTAATCCCATCTCAACTGCCTTATTAACCACCTCTATCTGCGATGCTTTTAACGTCTTTGACTCAAGCAATTCCTTTCTAACTCTGTAATATCCCTTATCCCATGTTTTGGGCTGATAATGTCTTCTTAAAAACTCATCCAACCTCTCAGCCTCCGCTTTACCACCATCATCACTTTTTGCCCATTGGTCCAAAAGTTTTTTTTGCTCTGATTTGCTCATCAATGTTAAAGCGAGCAAATACATAAACATCCTTGAAAACTGTTCTTCCTTAAATCTCATCAACTTCTCCAAATCCTCCTTTGATAAATCATATGTAGCACCAAGTAACAAAAAGAAACTCTTTGTTGATCCTGATTCCACGTTATACTTCTGCGCTACTTCCTTTAAAACATCTATCTTTTCAACAATCATAATCTTAAACCTCGCTCCTTCTTCAAAACTTTAATATGCTTCTTATCAACATCTCTATCAATATCAACATCAGCTTTTCTCATCTCTGCTTCTTTAATAACACGCAAGTCTTCCTTCATCTCTATCTCAAGCAACTTATATTCCTTTTTAAGCCTTCGAAGTGCAACCACACTCATCTCATGCATATGCAACGTTGATCCAGTTTTTCTATACAAACTATTTGCAGCGTATGCCTTCCTTAAGAAATCTTTCTGATATATCGAGAGGTCTTCATAAGCAATAAAGTCACGCCTAACTCGCTTCCAAACTCGACTAACTTTTATTCTCCTTGCAGCAATCTTTTCCTCAATATCTGCTGGCATATATCCTTCAGCTAATCTATGTGTTCTTATTGCCTTTGCTTTTCCAGGTGGTGTAAGTGCTAGATAAAGTCCATACTCTCTTGAAACACCTTCGCGAACCGTATATCCAAACTTTTTTTTCATTTTCCATTTAAAATCGCCATAGGATTTGCTGCAAGCTATACACTTATCAATATCTTCTTCAACCATATCTTTCCAAGACATAGCCAGCGAATAATCCTTCTTCGGATCACGCTCCCTTATCTCATCAATTCCAAACATCTTTGAAATCTTATTCGTAAGTGGCCTCACTCGATCACGAACCTCATTTCTAGCCATATGAAACTTTTCACCGGTTATACTTACCGAATTGAAAATGAGATGCATATGCCTGTGGTCCCTGTCGTTATGAACAGCCACAACATAATCGTACTGCGAATCAAGATATTCATCAGCCCATGCCTTGGCATATTCGAGACATTGTTCAGCTGTAACATTCGAATCCTTAGAAAACGAAAACTTCACATGATAGGCTTCCCTGTTTCCTCTTGCCTTGTTCTTATATCTCTCCTTCGTCATAAAGAATGCATTTGTTATTTCATCTGGTGTCACTCCAACATTGCTATATGTAAATCCATTCGTCTTTTTCTTATTCATGATGTATGGAATCGCACTCCGCAAATGAGATTCCGTCTTTATCGGATCAAATCTTACTATAAGAGTCATCGCCACCTCCTACTTTTGGACCAATGGGCCAAAAGTGTCTTTCTGCTTCTGCGCATACCACCCTATAATCGTGTATGTCACCTCTTTAACCATGGCATCAAGCTTCTGCTGATTAGAAAGTATTTCCTGTCTTGGCACAGTATATCCACCCTCGTTGTATTTCTTTGCAATCTGATTGATATTTACTCCAATCTTTCTGATCTCGTAAATCAAATCATTCTGCAAATGCTCAAACTCCGAATATGTCACCTCCGGAGTATCAACAATTATCATCCGCAAATACTCTCCCATGCTCATCTTTCTTAATCTTGCCATTCTCTGTACTTCCCTCTTTTCTGCCTTTGAAAGACGAAATTCTAGTCTCTCTTCCTTTAAATTTGTCTTCATTTCTTTCCTCCATTTTCTCTATTATTCTTATTTCGCGTAACATTTTCTACTTGCTTGTAGGATTCCTGTCGGAATCCGTCAAGCAAGATACGCATTCTGTCCGGACAAAATGCAACGTGTTACAAGGTAACACTTCTTGTTAGGGGCCAAGCCCCTAAAACCCTGGATATAGTTACTTCTTTACCTTAAATTTTATTTTCATATAGCCACCTGCATCGGTTTTAATCACCAGCTTATTCCATTTTTTCTTCTTAAGTTTTTTCTTAAACTTCTTAAGTTTGAATTTCATGCTACTGGCATTCTCCTTAACCCTAATTTTCTTTCCATTTAATTTAACAGAAGTAATCACACTGCCAGTTTTTATCTTCACCTTCTTAGAAAAATTATATGTCTTACCACTTTCCAAATTAATACTTATCTTTTTAGCCTCTTCTTCCTTCGCTTTCTTCTCAGCTTCAAGTCTTTGTCTTTCCTCTTCCTGTTCTTTTAAAAGAGCTTCCTGTTGAACTCGTTCTTCTTCAACTTTTAATTCATAAACTTGTTCCTCTGTATATCCCGTCTCAACAAATACCACCGTTCCGTTTTTCATATGATAATCAGTTTTATAAACTGAACCATCACCTAACAAAATAAAACTTGTAACCAGATATGCATCTTCACTTACAATTTGATAATCTAATCGTTTCACCGAGGTTTCATTCTTTTCCTTGCAAACTTCATAAATCTGTAACAGCAATTCATCATAAGCTTCTTCACTCATGTAACCTAAGAATGTATCCATGTTCTTTAAATCAAGTTTCTCCTCAATCTTTTCTCTGGTCATCTCACTACTTTTCGCCCATTGGTCCAAAAGTTCATCGTCATCAATATCGTCATCTTCATCGTCATCAGAATCTATATCTTCATCAATATCATTGATATCACCTAACCCTCCATTCCCATCTTCAGCACTTGCTAAACTACTATCTTCCTCTGCATACATTTTTGAATCATTCACCCATGTATAAATTTTCAAACCAACACAAGTTCCCATCAAAATAACACTTAGCAAAAAAATAAGAGCAAACAACTTAACTTGCTTACCCTTACCTTGATCACGTTTCTTCCAGTAGAAACATCTAATTTTCTTAAACATAACATTATCCTTTCATCACTTCTCGCCCATTGGTCCAAAAGTTAATCATTCCAACTCTTAAGTCTCCTAAAATATCCAAAGCCCGAATACACTCCAAACATAGCCCCCGAAGTATTTCCTGTAAGAGAAGTCGGCGAACAGTTTGTGCAGTGCATCCACACCTTCGTTCCATCCTTAAGTTTTCCGCAATAAATACCAACATGATTTGCTCCACCTGGTGGTGCCGTCTTACTAATAAGACCTATATCACCAGGGCGAAGGTCATTTGCTGAAATATCAGTAAATGCATTCGAACCTATAAACGTAGCTGTCGTGGAATTGTACGGAACACAGGTAATCCCACCTTTATGAAATGCCCACGCAGTAAATGATGAGCAATCCAAATATTCAGGATTTGCTCGACCATCACCTTGTCGCTTATCCATACTGTAAGTCACCTTACCAATCAACGACGCTCCTTTATAAATCACTTTCCAAACTTCTTCGCTAACATCATTATTCTCCTCAAGTTCCTCTAAAATCTCACTGGCATCAGCATTTGCTATGACAGTGCTTTCATTCTTCACATAGTACCTGAGCACATGCTGAACATAATTCATATCACCATAATTAAGCCAACCAAGTTTCAGCACCATCATTGCCGAATACGTGGCCGCATTCTCCTTACTATAACCACCATAATTTTCAACCGCCCAGCTTATGTATCCCTTGCCAAAATTGTAGCCTTGAAGTGCCAACGACAACGTATTAATATCACTGGGGCTTTCACACTTTGCAGCCTTCAAACAATCAGCAAATACATGCACTCCCGCATCAATGCTTTCCTCCTGACTCAACACCGGATTATGCCTCCCATAACCTGATTCAGATGACTGCATAACATCAATTCCAACGCCACTAGATTCTTGTTGAATGATTGCCATAATCACATCAACAAACTCGGGGATGTTATAACTTTCAGCATACTTCTCAACTATGCCTCGAAGCTTCTCAACATTTTCTGAAACCTGACATTGGTATGACGAATGCCTCTCACTATCACCACTTGCCTCAGCACCACCAGCACCAACAATCGCTCCCATAACACCACCAATGATACCTATCAAAAGCACCACCATAAGAACTAACATGGTAACTGGATTACTAGCCATCTTAGCAAATGACTTAGAAAGCATCTCACTTATCTTTTTAGAAGATTTCCTTGTAGACTTACTTGCTATATCCTTTCCAAAGTAAATCGAATCCATTGCAGCCTTTTTCCTATATGCACTCTTAGCTCTGCTCTTAGATAATCCATTCTTTACTTTTGAAACAACTATTTTAGATGTTCTCCTAATTTCTTTTTCTTGCAACATCTTTTGAAAATCATTTTGATCATTCTCATTTAATTCACTGGCTTTAGTTCCAAGAAGCATAGTTTCAAGGATTACCTTCGAAGTTCCTTTCAACAACTTCCTTTTATCCATGCGTTCACTTTTCGCCCATTGGTCCGAAAGTTGCTGTGATGGTTTAAGCTGATTATCATATGTATTTGCTTTTGATAAAGATTGAAAAAACACTTGCTTGTTTTCATCCATCTTAGAATATAAATCCAACTTCTTTTTATTCTCTGTTTTAGGAATGTAAATCAACTTAAACTTACTCTTTGATTTCTTGCTTTTTGTTTCTCTAATTGCAAGCTCCTTAGTTTTCTTAAGAAGTCTTTTTTGTGTATTCCTATCTAGTGCAAAGAACATTTTCCTCGCTGGATTTGATAGAGAAGATATTAATTCTCGTTCTTCAGAATTCAATATTGTTACCTCCTTTCTTGCATAATAAAATGCACCTCCAAATGTTTAGATTTTCACCAAGCATTTGCGGCGCATTTTATTAATAAATATTCAATTTTACAATACAGTCATAAACCATTTTCTCTCACTTTTACAATAGTACAATCTGGTTATAATATCTTTACCTAATACGTCAAGCTTACATTCAAAGAAAATTGTATCATTCGTTACATAAACTCCATCTATCGTCTCATAAGTTCTATTATCTGACAACTCCCTATATCCACAGACCTTATAAGATCTTTGTATTCCATCTTCATCGTCAAGTCGAATTCGTATCGGAATGATAGTCCCATCTCTTGAATACTGACATATCACATCAACTGGATATCTCTTATTCACTCAAACCACGTATAATCCAATTATCAGTTGATGATTGGATTTTTCCCTTTCTCCCAGGTTCTTCTGGGTAATCTAATCTCTATCTGATATATTTATTAAGGCGCTGTGGATCTGTGCCTATTCAATTACAGCTTTGACTGGTACGAGGTGACTCAGACCACAGCTTTTCGTCTATTACTGTTAATCAGTTTGTTAACGCTCTGACGTTTCTATTTACGTGATTACACAGCCGGATTCTCTGTGGAAGACAGCAGCGCCAAATCTTATATTTTAGGAGGTACTACCATGTCCACGTACTTTGTCGGAATAGACATATCAAAGTACAAACACGACTGCTGTATCATCAATGCGGCAGATCAGAGTATCGTTGCAAAGTTTACAATCCAAAACGATAAGGATGGTTTCAACGAATTACTCACTTCTCTCCAGTCCCTATCAACTCCTGATGACATAAAAATAGGGTTTGAATCTACAGCCCATTATGCCCTCAACCTTGAACTCTTCCTTGAGAAAGCCCACCACAGCTTTATGGAAGTTAATCCGGTTCTCATCAGCGAGTACAAGAAGT
>DFFQ01000175.1:12098-12716 GCA_002371025.1 Lachnospiraceae bacterium UBA3772
AGTACAAGAAGTCTACTTCTTTGAGACGAACAAAGACGGATTCTGTTGATTGCGAATCCATTGCCCGTTGGTTAATGACCGTAGAGTACAAACCCCATTCAAAAGGATTTTATCACGCTTATTCCCTAAAGTCATTAACTCGTTTAAGAGATCGCCTCATTCGCCAGCGTTCTTTTTATCTCGTTAAGATTACCAATGTTTTGGATCACACATTCCCGGAGTTCAAACCATTCTTCCAAGAACGCTTCAGCAAGACAGCCTTATACCTTCTTGAAAACTATGGATCCGCAGAAAAAATGGCTCATATGAACTCAGCTTCGTATGATAATCTCAGGCGTATTTCTCGTGGTAAATTTACACCTCAGAAATTCATAGAACTCAAAGCCCTTGCAGCAAACACTGTCGGTGTGAATAACTCCATCTTCGACACAGAGCTCACTTGTCTGTTAACACTTTACAAAGAAGCTGCCAAGCAGGTTTCCATCCTCGAAGCCCAGATAACCGAGCTAATCGAAGAAGTACATCCACACTATATGTCAATCCCTGGTATAGGTCCTATATCTGCCGCTGTCATCTACGCTGAATACGGAGATATATCAAACTTCTCATCACCGGCAC